>NZ_BAABDH010000013.1:0-53456 GCF_039539525.1 Hymenobacter algoricola
GTGCCCAATGATTATCGGTGAGCAACGTACGGTCAGCATTCATCTTGAAAATAAGCCTATTACGACTTTGCCATGCCGAACGTTCTTGAGAACACGCCCTAGCTGACAACCGTCAAAAGCATTTGCAAGCGGCCGTCCATCAGGCTTTTCCAGAGTTGGAATGAGTGTGGCAGGAGGTTGACGAGGCGTACTTCCTTCTCGATGATCTGAGCAAGCTCATCCTTTCATACATTCACCAGGAAGCTTTACGAAGTCGTCTCTTCAGCTTTATCGACGCGCAATATGCTCAAGCTGATTATACCAGTTGTTTCTACTTTGCTATGTATGTATTTGAAGACTGGCTGCCGAATGACCCTCACCGCTATTTCAAGTTCTCACTTCAGCAGCTGATGATAGAAAACCTAACGAAAAAGGCCTTACAAGGCTTTATAGACCTTGCAAAGGAACTGGGCTTTTGAGCCCATAAAAAAGGCCCAGCAATTACGTTGGGTCTTTTTTATGGGGAGCAACCCTTGTCCCGTCACCTGCGCCAGGCGCCGCTCAATGAGCCGGGCTACTTCCTCGTCCTCGTAGTTGAGGCCCTGGTTGCGGGAGTTCAGGAGCGGCCAGCCCGGCCGGGGCTACTTGTGATTCCTGCTGCGGACCGCGGTATAGGCTCTGCTCTGCAATGCGGATTGATCCTAATCGCACGGAGAACAAGGTATTGGTGAGCCATCCGCTGCGGCCTCACCAATAGTATCACGCTATCAGCACTTTGCCTGGCTTGGCAACAGCTTACCTGATTCCACATATAGCACCTCATGGCCGATAGGATGAAAAATAGTTAGCCTCTACTCCACTAAGTCTTGCATTGTTAAAACAATTTTTGACTATATATGTATCTGTTTAACAATTCACCTTAAAACATTCAACAAAATGCTCACAACAGTACTGTTCGGTCTGGTCGATATTCGGGTTGATGACCCGATTGCTTTCACATTTTTCACCGGGTACATGGCGATGCTGGCGGCCTCGGTCTTCTTCTTCGCCGAGCGTGGGGCAGTAGAGGGCAAGTGGAAGCTTTCCCTATTGGTATCAGCCCTTATCACGGGCATTGCCGCCATTCACTATTACTACATGCGCGACTATTACCTGGCTACCGGTAAGACGCCCACGGCTCTGCGCTACATCGACTGGACGCTTACCGTGCCGCTGATGTGCGTGGAGTTCTACCTGCTGACCAAAGCGGCGGGAGCCAAAATCAGCTTGTTGTGGAAGCTTATTGCTGCCTCCGTGTTCATGTTGGTGACCGGCTATATCGGCGAAGCTTTTGCCGATGGTACCGCCGGGCACTCTATGCTGTGGGGTACGCTCTCCACGCTGGGCTACGTGTATATCCTCTACACCGCCTGGTTTGGCGAGGTAGCGCAGCTGGCCAACAGTACCGGCGACGCCATTGTCATCAAGGGTATCCGGGCGCTGGCGTGGTTCGTCCTCGTTGGCTGGGCCATCTACCCGATCGGCTACATGTGCATGCCGGGCGGCTGGCTGAACACCGGCTTAGGCTGGCAGCCGGGTAACGTCGACCTGTTCTATAACATCGCCGACGCTATCAACAAAATTGGATTTGGCCTGGTAATTTACGGCATTGCGGCCTCCGGTAAAAGTGCGGCGGCCGTCCGTGAGCTAGCGCCCACGGCGTAGCGTAGGCGGCCAAGAACACCGGCGGCACCAGGTGGTAAGCGTCCCACCCGGTGCTACCGGTGCTCTGAGGAATCCTTCGGGCGCTCTTAAAAGCTATTCCCGCTTTCCACAAGCACTTTGCGGGAGGCGGGAATACTTATTAGAGAGGATTTTGGCGCCAAACATTGCACAACCGGTTATGAGAGCGGAGATATCACCCCCAAAAACCATGGCCCCGGCTACTTCAATCCTCTTGCCTGCGTGGAGTGCCGCGGTGCCGCGCCGGGCCTCCTACGTGGCGGTACTGACAGCGGTAGTGGTTCAGTTGCTGGCCCCCGGCGTGGCCCCCTGGCTGCTGGCTCCTCTGCTCCTCATTGGGCTGCTCGTGCTAGGGGTTGCCCACGGGGCCTGCGACCAATTTGTGGTGCCAGCTACTCATCCGGCCTTGGTCAGAAGCCGATTTCGGTACTGGGCCAGCTTTTTGTTTGGTTACCTGGGGCTGGCCGCCCTGGTGGGTTTGCTGTGGTGGTGGCAGCCGGCGGCTACCGTCGCCCTGTTTTTTGGGCTCACGGCCTGGCACTGGGGTTCGGCTGATGCTTCGGTTTTTTTCGCAAATCGCGGCCACTGGGTAGCCCACAGTCTGTTGCGCGGCGCGCTTTTGTTTGCCGTGCCCCTGGGACACTGGCCTGAGGAGACGCGTGCTATTATCAACGGCTTGTTGACGTTGGCCGGCGCCCTGCCCATCAGCGCAGGCGCCGTTCAGCAGGCTTCAGTGGTGGTGGTTGCATTGGTAGGAATAGGGCACCTGGTACTCTGGACCAGCTATTTCCAGCAAGGACGCGGCGTTTTGGCCCGCACGGACATGCTGGAGGTGCTGTTGCTCACGGCCCTGCTGCTCGTACTCTCTCCGTTATTTTCGGCGGGAGTGTACTTTATCTTCTGGCATAGCTTGCAGCACGTACTGCGTATGAATCAGCTTATGGGTCGGCCAGCGGATAGCCGTCAGCTTTTGTTACGGATTGAATTAGGCTTTTTTTTACGCCGCTCCGCCCCGCTGCTGCTGGTTAGCACCACGGGGTTGGCCATACTCTATGGTATAGCTTGGTCGCAGGCAGCACCCAGCTCCGTTTTCGTGAGCTTGGCGCTTGTGGTTGCGTCCGTCGTCACGCTACCGCACGCTCTGCTTGTGACGCTGGGCATGGATGCTGCCCGCTGGCGCTGAAGCCTGCTAGCGCGCGAAGCCCATCACCTCCCCAAGCTGGCAGCTTATCCCGTCGCCTGCGCCATGCGCCGCTCGAGCACTTTCGTCAGGCCCTCCAGGCGCCGCTCAATGAGCTGGGCTACTTCGTCGTCGTCGTAGTCGATGCCCTCGTTGCGGGAGTTCAGGTAGCGGGCCAGGGCAGAGTTTTCATCGAGCGTGTCGGCCAGCTCGGCCTGAGCCCGCTCCCATTCTTCCTGCTGCCCTGCGCGCAGATAGCGCACCCGCAGCTCAATGGTCTGGCTGACCAGCGCGGCCAGCCGGGCCAGCACGGCGGCTTCCCGGTCCGTGAGCAGGCGAAACTCCCGGCCGATGACGGCCAGCATACCGATCCGGGCTCCGTCGGGCATTTGCAGCGCCGCCCCGGCGTAGAACTTCAGCCCGATGGCCTGGGCTACGTCGGGCCGGATCAGGGTGCAGCTTTCGGGCTTGTAGTCGGACGTGACTACCGGCTCGTTCTGCAGAATGGCTGCCGAGCACATGCTTTCTGCCCGCGGCAGCCCGGGAATACCCTCGGCGCCGGTCACGGATTTAAACCACACGTACTCGTCATCGACGAGGGAAATCAGGGAGATGGGCGTATTGAACAGCTGCGCGGCCCAGGCCGTGTAGTCGTCGAAAATCGGCTCGGACGTCGTATTGACGATGTCGTACTGGTGCAGTGTACGCAGCCGGGCAGCGTCGTTGGCGGGCACCAGGGAATCCGGAAAATTGGTCGTCATGGAATGGGCAGCGGCCCGGTAGTTAGTAGTTGGCTTCTGTCCCGGGCAGATCAATCAGGATGAGTTGCGCGTCCTTTCTGGCCCGGATCTGCACTACGTGCTCATCGGTCATGCGGGCCTGGTCGTTGGGCCCCAGCTCGGTACCGTTCACGTAAATTGTGCCTTCCTTCACGTAAATAAAGGTATTGCGGATGGGGAAGGTCTTGAACTCAATCTCCTTGTCCTCCTTCAGGTTCGCCCAGTAGATGGTGGAGTTAGAGTTCATATATACTACATCTTCCAGCACTTTCTGCCCCGATACCAGCGGCACCAGCTCGTTTTTGGTATCCAGGAAATCCAGGTCTTTCTGCTCGTAGCTGGGCGCCAGCCCCTTCTGGTTGGGCACAAACCACAGCTGGTAGATGTGCAGAGGCTTGTCGGTGCGGTTCATTTCGCCGTGGGCCAGGCCGGTACCGGCCGTCATGCGTTGCACTTCGCCCTTCGGAATGGTGGTCTGGTTGCCCATCGTATCCTCGTGGGTTACCTCCCCGTCCAGGACGAGGGTCACGATTTCCATCTCGGAGTGCGGATGCTGGGGAAAGCCGGAGTTGGGCGCAATGCTATCATCGTTGAACACGCGTAACGGTCCAAAATGGATGTTTTGGGGGTCGTGATAATCCGCGAAGGAGAACAGGAAGTAGCTACTCAGCCAGCTAACGGGGACAGCATGATGACGGTCGGTAGCGGGAATATATTTCAGCATGGCAGGGCGTCGAATTAAATATGGAAGGCAATGGCCTACGGCATACGCACCAAGGCCCGGTGAAGTTAGAAACTCTCTCGGAAGCACAAAGGCCAACCCGCCGTAACGGGTTGGCCTCCTTGTGAGTGACGCAGCTGATCCAGCTTGCCCGCGGGCAGTAGTCCTACACCTTGCGCATGGTGCTGACCTGCTGCTGCAGGTCGAGCACGATGCTGGCCAGGCGGGTAAGCGAGAGGTCGGCAATAGGGAACGTGCTGCTGATGTAGGACTTGGCTTCCCAAATTTCCACCACGTCCTCCACGTCGATTTCGTAGGGCGAGTACACCGGGTTGTCGGAGTGCAGCGAGAGCGTGGCCCCTTCCTTGAGCCGGTTGAAGACGCGCTTGAACACGATGCCTTCCTTGCTGCTCACTACCACGCAGGGCGTGCCGTCCTTCAGCGTCAGCCAGTCGTCGACGTAGCGGCCCACAATGACGGTACCCGAAGCAATAGGCAGCATCGAGTCGCCGGCAATTTCGAAGGCGCGGTAGGTGCCACCGCTGCCCAGCATGGGCAGCCGAAACTTGGGCAGCTCCTCAATAAACTCGGGGTCGGCGTAGCCATTGAGGTAACCGGCCGCGGCCTTCAGCGGCACCAGCTCAATGTTCTCGTTCTGCTCCTTGTCCACGGTGAGGGCCAGGATGCGCAGGTTGCCGGCCGGCCGCGTCGGGTTCGGGTCTTCGGAGGCAATGGGCGTAATCTGGCGTAGGGCGGCCTTTTGCACGCTCTTCTTAGTAAAGTCATTCGTCACCAGCGAGTCGAGGGTGATACCGAACAGGCGGGCCATGTTGACCAGGGTACTGAGCTTAGGCTCGGCACGACCTTCTTCGTAAGCTCCTACCAGGGAGCGTTTTATGCTTAGCTTTTCGGCCATCTGCGCCTGCGTCAGGCTCAGTTCGCGCCGCCAGAATTTCAGGTTCGTGTTAATCATCGGTCAGAAGGGCCGGGAAAGACTTCGACATCAAAGGGATACCGGCTCGTGAAATTAGCAACAAACCCGCAGGTTTACTAATTCAATTAGCTTTAATTTTTTACTGAAAAAGTTCCGGCTGCCCGGCTGCCTCCCGGCCACTGACCAGGATTCAAACGGATTATTCGCTTCAGCAGAAAACCCACTCCTATTTCCCGCCCAGCCGCTTCTGGTACAGCCCGGCAAGGCGGAGCTTGAAGTAGTCGTACTTCTCGCGCAGGTGGTCGAACAGGTCGCGCAGCTGGGGCTCTCCGCCGAGCTGCGCCCGGGCCGTCATGATTTCGGCGTACTCCTCGTGGCTCAGAAACTCCTCCAGCCGGATCGGGCTGCCCTTGGCGTAGAGCGTTTCGATGTGGGCGCGGATGGTGCCGGGGCTCAGCGTGCGGCGCTCGGCAATTTCGTCGATGGTGAGGCCCTGGCGGTGGAGCTGGAAGGTGTTTTCGTGGGTGTCGCCGGCCTCGCGGGTTTTGCGGGCGCGCGGCACCTGCTCATCCTCGGGGTCGAGGCTGGTCTGCTGGTCAGCCTCGGCGGCGTCGTCGGGGGTGGGCGCGCCGCCCTGGGCCAGGATTTCGCGGATGAACTGCTCGCCGTAGTTCTCGAACTTCTTCATGCCCACGCCCGAAATGGCCAGCATGGCCACGCGGGAGGTGGGCCGCTCAGCCGCCATTTCCTGGAGCGTGGCGTCGGAGAACACCACGTAGGGCGGCACGTTCTGCTCGTCGGCAATGCGCTTGCGCAGGCTGCGCAGCTTGTCGAACAGATCGGTGCCCGCGTCGGTGGCTTTGCCGCTGCCGCGGGGCGCCTTCTTGCCTTTGGGCAGCTTCTCGGCTTTTTCGGCGGGCTGGAATTTCTTCATCGGCAGCTGGCGCTGGCCCTGCAGCACGCGCTTGCCCAGCTCGGTAATTTTCAGCGCGTAGCCTTCCTCGTAGGCAATGTAGAGCAGGCCGTCATTCAGCATCTGGTGGATGTAGCTGTACCAGTCCAGATAAGGCAGGTCGGCGCCAGCCCCGTAGGTTTTGATCTGGTCGTAGCCCCCGCTGAGTACGGCCTGGTTGCGCATGCCGCGCAGCACGTCGATGAGCAAACCGATACTGCCCCGCTCCCGCATCCGGACCACCGCCGACAGCGCCTTCTGGGCAATCAGCGTCCCATCAAACGTGGTGGGCGGGTTGCGGCAGATGTCGCAGTTGCCGCAGTCCTGGGGCAGGGTTTCGCCAAAGTAGTTGAGCAGGATCTTGCGGCGGCAGCTGGCGGCCTCGGCAAACTGCTGCATGCGCTCCAGCTTGGTCAGGTTGAGCTGGGTGAGGCTGGGGTTGTCCTTGGTGAGCATGTCGCGCAGGCTCATCACGTCGGCGAAGCTGTAGAACAGCACGGCCGTAGCCGGGGCCCCGTCGCGGCCCCCGCGCCCGATTTCCTGGTAGTAGCCCTCGATATTCTTGGGCAGGTTGTAGTGCATCACCCAGCGCACGTTGCTCTTGTCGATGCCCATACCGAAGGCGATGGTGGCCACGATGACCTGCAAATCGTCCTTCAGAAAGCCTTCCTGCACCGCGCTGCGCTGGTTGGAGGTCATGCCGGCGTGGTAGAAGCCGGCCTTCACGCCCTTCTGCTGAATTTTGGCCGTGAGGGTTTCGCACTGCTTGCGCGAGAGGCAGTAGATGATGCCCGACTCATTCGGGTGCCGCTCGATAAATTCCAGGATGCCGGCTACGCGGTCCTGGCCCGGACGCACGATGAGGTTGATATTGGGCCGGTCGAAGCTGGAGAGGAACACCCGGGGCTCGTGCAGGCGCAGCTGCTGCTGGATATCGCGCTGGGTGAGGCGGTCGGCGGTGGCGGTGAGGGCAATGATGGGCACCTGCGGAAACTGCTCCCGCAGCAGCTTGAGCTGGGTGTACTCGGGCCGGAAGTCATGACCCCAGGACGAGATACAGTGGGCCTCGTCGATGGCGAACATGCTGATGCGCAGGCGCTTCAAAAACTGCGTAAAGCCCGCCGAAACGAGCTTTTCGGGGCTCACGTAGAGCAGCTTGAGGTGGCCGTTGAGGCAGTCGCCGGCAATGCTGTTCTGCTCGCTCTGCCCCACGCTGCTGTTGATGTACTCGGCCGAGATGCCGTTGGCCTTGAGCGCCTCCACCTGGTCCTTCATCAGGGCAATCAGCGGCGACACGACCACGCACACGCCTTCCATGACCACGGCCGGCACCTGGAAGCACACCGACTTGCCGCCGCCGGTGGGCATGAGCACCACCGTGTCGTGGCCGGCCATAATGTTGGCGATGATGTCCTCCTGCATGGGGCGGAAGGAGTCGTAGCCGTAATACTGTTTCAGGACGCGCCGGGCCGATTCGAGGGTCGGCGTGAGGGCTTCGGGAGCAAATAACATGGGGTAAAAATACGACGGTAAAACGGGAGTTGGGGCGCGGGCCGGAAGGTATATCAACCGCGGGCGGACTGAAATCGTGCCCCGCGAGCCAGGAATCCGGTACCACGTCCCCGGGCCGCGGGCTATAGAACAAGCTACACTTTTTCCCCTGAACCCTTTCCCTTCCAAACCCGGCCGTAACCACCCCGTGGCCGCCGGGCCGGCCGCTTACCAGGGCCTATATTATCCCCCAAGAATATATAGCTTGCCGATTCAAACCACACTTAAAGTAGTTAAATCAATGAAGAAAGGCTTTACCTGGATGGTGGGAGGAATGCTGGTGTTGGGCGCGGCGGGCTGCGCAGAAAAGAAAACGGCCGTGAATGAAATGTCCGTGCGGGCCAGCGCCACGGCTCCGGCCGGGCAGGTTATTTCCTCGGCCCAGGCCGTGGAGTGGACTACCCGCTTTCAGGAGGCGAATCCGCAGGAGATTTGGGCGGCCTTCACCGAAGCCCGCATCTTCAACCAGCTGCTTGGCCAGGCCGACTGCCAGGGTCTGCGCCTCTACCACGGCACCGACAGCGGGGGCAACAACACGTTTGTGATGGTCGGGGTGAACAGCGAGGGGGCCGACATGACCGAGGGCCTGCTGGCCGACGAAGCCTCTAAGTGCCCACCCAACAGCTACCGCAGCATTCTGCTGGCCAAGCCGGGTGAAAAGCTGCAGGCACCGGTGCTGCCCGCCGGCGCCCTTATTCCGCTGGGCAAGGCCGTTGAAATGACCATGCACTACCAGGCTGATCATGCCGGCAGTGTCCAGGCCGGCTACTTCAGCTCCCACGTGTACCGGGAGCTGCTCGAGCAGCCCGGCTGCATCGGCATTCGGGTGTATAAGGGCCTGAAAGAGGGAAATCTGGAATGCTTCGTGCTGGTCGGTGTCAACGGCAAAGGCGCCGACATGACCGAGGGCCTGCTCTACGATATGGCGGCTCCCTGCCCGCCCACCTGCAGCACCGATAGTCCGCTGCTGCACGGGGCGCAGTAGCCTCTCCGGCTTACTCAATGCCCAACGGCCGGCCCCGGAACTTCCCGGGGCCGGCCGTTTTCGTAGCCCCCACTGGCTGACCGGCTAGTCGGGCAGCACGCGGGTATAGGTGTGCGACACCGGCACGGGGCCTTTCACGCCCTGCTGGGCCAGGGCCCGCTGGAGCTGCTCGATGAGGCGCCCGTAAGCGGGTATGCTCTGGCCGGCGCGGGTGTAGGCCCGGAAAGCCACGCTCATGCCGCCGGGCTTGAGGGCCGTCACCACTACTTCCGGCGCCGGGTCGGGCAGCACCTGGGCGTCAGCCAGCATCAGCGGCACGGCCCAGGCGCGCACGGCGGCCAGTTCGTTGGCACCGTCAATTTCGGCCGGAATTTCCACCAGGGCCCGGTTCTGGGCAGTTTTGTTGACGATGACGTTGTTGGACGTGGCGCCGTTGGGCAGGATGATGGTGTCGCCCTGGGGGTTGACGAGGATAGTGTTGAAGATCTGAATCTCGCGCACCTCCCCGGTTTTGCCCTGGCTCTCAATCACGTCGCCGACCACGTAGGGCTTGAAGATGAGGATGAGCACGCCGCCGGCGAAGTTGGCCAGCGTACCCTGCAGGGCCAGGCCCACGGCCAGGCCCGCCGCGCCCAGGATGGCCACGAACGAAGTCGTCTCGAAGCCCACCATGCCGGCCACCGAAATCAGCAGCAGCACCTTGAGCACGATGTTGACCAGGCTGGTCAGAAACGAGCGGAGCGACACGTCGAGCCGGGCGGTGGACACGGTGATGAGCCGGCTGACCCGCCCGATAACCCACCAGCCGATAACCAGCGCCAGCAAGGCCATAAACACGCGGGGCAGATACAGTACGAGCAAGGTCTGGAACTGCTGGGCGTAGGTGGTAATCTGGTTCATGGCAGCAAGGTCGGCTTTAGGGGAGGGGTAAGGAATCAGCGGTTGAGTATAGGCAAAATCCTCCGTTTGCCCGGGCGGCACCACCGGCGCCCGGCTCTGACATCCCACCGCACGCCCCAAAAAAAGACCCGGAACCTGCCGCAACGGCAGATTCCGGGCCGGGCAGTGCACCCCGGCGGCCTATTTCAGCAGCTCCAGCACCAGGGCCGTCTTGGCCGGCAGCTGCAGCGTGGCCAGGCTGGCCAGGGTTTCGCCGGTCAGCACGTTGCGGGCTTTGGCAAAGCCGCTCATGCGCTCGGCAAACCGGGCCGTGGGCAGGGCCGCGGGCTTGTCGGTGGAGTTGGTCACGACCATCACCGTGGCGGCAGCATCGTAGCGGAAGTAGGCGTAGAGGCCGTTTTCGGGCAGGTACTGCATCAGCTTGCCCCCGTGCAGCACCTTATGGTCGCGGCGGTAGGTGGCCAGCTTGCGCACGAAGTCGAAAGCCTCGTTTTCGCGGCCCGAGCGGCCGGCGGCGGTGAACTTGTCTTCCTTGTCACCGGCCCAGCCGCCGGGAAAGTCGCGGCGCACCTCGGCGTCGGTCGGGTCCTTGAAGTTCTTCATCAGGATTTCCGTGCCGTAGTACATCGACGGAATGCCGCGGGTGGTCAGCAGCCAGGTCATCCCGATCTTGTACTTGTCCAGATCGTCGCCGACTTCAGAGAGAAACCGATTCTTATCGTGGTTGTCGAGCAGGGTCACCAGCTTGGTCGGATCCTGGTACACGGCATCCTGGGCCAGGGTCTGGTACACGTGCTGGGCGCCGCCGTCCCAGCCGGTGGCGGCCGGGGTGCCCGTTTCGCGCAGGGCGGCCAGCATGGCATCTTCCAGCACGAAGTCGATGGTGCCGGGCTGATTCGACTTGAAGGGGAAGCTGATGTTGTTGCGGGTGTAGTAGGCCTGGTCGACCACGTTGTTCACCATCGACTCGCCGAAGATGTGCAGGCGCGGGTACTCGGCCAGCAGGGCCGCGTTGCAGCGGTTCATAAAGGGCTGGTCGTTGTACATGTAGGTGTCGATGCGCCAGGCATCGATACCGAAGTTTTCGACCACCCAGATGGCGTTTTCAATCAGGTAGTTGGCCACGTACGAGTTGCCCTGGTTGAGGTCGGGCAGGAAAGGCACAAACCAGCCGTCGAGGCTGATCTTGCGGTCAATCTGGGCCGCGTGCGGGTCGGTAATGGGGTGGTAGCGGTACGAGGTATTGGTGTAGGTGGGCCACTGGTGCAGCCAGCTTTTCATGGGCAGATCCTGCAGAATCCAGTGGGTGTTGCCCACGTGGTTGTACACGGCATCCTGCACCACCTTCAGGCCGGCGGCGTGGGCCTGCTGCACGTAGGATTTATAGGCCTCGTTGCCGCCGAAGCGCTTGTCGATGTTGTACTGGTCGGTGAAGCCGTAGCCGTGGTAGGAGGCGCGCATGGTGCCGCCCTCGTTGGTCAGGGGCTGGTTGTTCTCAATCAGGGGCGTAAACCAGACGGCCGTCACGCCCAGATCCTTGAGGTAGCCCAGGCGCTGGGCGGCGCCCTGCAGGTCGCCGCCGTGGCGGAAGAACGGGTTGGCGCGGTCCAGGTTCGGGTCGCGCATATCGGCGAACTTGTCGTTCGAGGCATCCCCGTTGGCAAACCGGTCGGGCATGGCCAGGTAGATAAAGTCGGCCGCCGTGACGCCCTGGGCTTTGGGGGTATTGTCGCGGGCCTTCAGCTCCCAGGTCTGGGTGATGGTCTGACTGCCTTTCTTGCCGATAATCTGCACCCGGCCGGGCTTGGCGGTGGCGGCAATAGTCAGGTCCAGGAAGGCGTAGTTGGGGTTTTCAACCGTATTGGTTTTCACCAGCTTCACCCCCGGGTAGGTGATGGTATACGTCAGCGTGCCGGCCTGGGGACCGTACACGAGCAGCTGCAGGCCGGGATTTTTCATGCCCACCCACCAGTTGGTCGGGTTGATGCGGGTGATGGCCGGGGCGGGCTGGGCGGCGGCCAGCAGCGGGAGCAACAAAGCCAGCAGCAGGCTGAAATAGCGTTGTTTCATGGAAAGAGGAATGGGAATTTTCGAGGCAGGAATTCAGGTGCCGGACAGCCGTCCGCCGCTGCAATACTAGCAATAAATGACGCAACAAAAACCAAGACTTCACCTCGGCCCGCCGGCGGGCGTTGCCCTCAGCAGCGGGTCGCACGCAAGGGCATTTCCTAGCTTTCCAGACCTTCCTTGGGCATTTCCTGCTCCGGCCGGGCGGCTTTGCGGGTGCCCTGGTACAGCTCATACTTGAGCAGGCGGCAGTCAATCGGGCCGTTGAAGAGCGGAATGCGGCGCGACGCCTTCAGGCCCACGCGCTTGGCGGCCTGCAGGTTGCCGGTGAAGATGTAGGCGTCGTAGCCCTGGAAGCTGGTTTTGAGCGTGTCGCCGATGGTTTTGTACAGCCCTTCCATTTCCTCTTCGTCCCCGATTCTTTCGCCGTAGGGCGGGTTCATCATCACCAGGCCGGGCGCTTCGCCGGCGGGGGCTTTGGCGTCCTTCACGTCGCGCACGGCCAAACGGATGAAGTCTTCCAGGTCGGCGGCGGCCACGTTCTCGCGGGCCAGCTCGATGAATTCCGCCGACAGGTCGGAGCCGGCCAGGTAGGCCTGGGGCTCGTCGAGGCGGGCACTGCGGGCGTCCATCCGCACCGATTCCCAGAGGGCGCGGTCGAAGTCGGGCCAGTTTTCGAAGGCAAACTTACCCTGGTGGTACAGGCCCGGGGCAATGCGCTGGGCAATGAGGGCCGCCTCGGTGAGCAGGGTACCCGAGCCGCACATGGGGTCAATCAGAGCCTTTTTGCCGTCCCAGCCGGCCAGCAGCAGCAGACCCGCGGCCAGGGCCTCGTTGAGCGGGGCAGCGTTGGTCTGCTGGCGGTAGCCGCGGCGGTGCAGCGAGTCGCCCGAGGAGTCGAGGCTGAGCACCACCTCGTTCTCAATCATGTGCAGGTGCAGGCGGATGTCGGGCGTCTTCACGTCGACGCTGGGGCGCACGCCGGTGCGGTTGCGGAACTGGTCGACGATGGCGTCCTTGGTGAGCTGGGCCACATACAGGGAGTGCTCGAACGTGGACTTGTTGACCACGGCCGTGATGGCGAAGGTCTGCTCGGCGCCGATGTACTCGCTCCAGTCGAGGCGGCCGACCTCACGGTAGAGGCTTTTCTCGTCGGGGGCCTGGAAGTGGGCGAAGGGCTTGAGGATGCGCACGGCGGTGCGGCACCACAGGTTGGCTTCGTAGAGCAGCTGCTTGGTGCCCGTGAACTCCACGGCCCGCTGCCCGATCTTCTCGATTTTGGCGCCCAGGTCGCGCAGCTCCTGGGCCAAGACTTCCTCCAGCCCAAACTGGGTGGTAGCCGTCATAAAAAAGGAGGCGTCGCGGCGGTTTTCGGACATGGAGCGGGGCGTTAAGAGCGAGTGAAGCGCAAAGGTCGGTTTTTTCCGGCGGTGATTTTCCGGTTTCCGGACCCGCAGCTGGCGGCGGCTGGTCCGGAAACCGGACGCTTCGCACGAATTCCTATCTTTAAGGCCCACTTCTTTCCCAATTCCGCCTGCATGGCCGTTCCCGTTTCTACCTCCGCTCCCGCCGCGGCCACTGCCCCGGCCCGCTCCTACGCCGGGCCGATGCTGCTGATGACCACCCTGTTTTTCCTGTTCGGGGCCGTCACCAACTTCAACGACGTGCTGATGCCCTACCTCAAGGACGTCTGCCAGCTCACCGATTTGCAGTCGTCGGCCGTGCAGTCGGCCTTTTTCGGGGCTTACTTTCTGATGTCGTTGCCCGCGGGCTGGGTGCTCAAAAAGCTCGGCTACCAGCGCGGCATCGTGGTGGGGCTGCTGGTGATGGCCGGCGGGGCCCTGCTGTTCATTCCGGCCGCCGACTCCCGGCAGTTCGGCCTGTTTCTGACGGCCCTGGCGGTGCTGGGCGCGGGCATCACCCTGCTGCAGGTGGCAGCCAACCCCTACGTGAGCGTGCTGGGCCCGGCCCGGTCGGCGGCGGCGCGGGTGAGCATCGTGGGCGTGGCCAACAACTTCGGCGGCAGCCTCTCCCCGCTGGTGGGCGGCCTGATCTTGTTTGGGGGCTCGGTGGCGCTGAAGGCCCGGCTGGCGGCGCTGCCCCTGGCCCAGCGCCTGGGCGAAGAGGCCCAGCTGGTAAAAGGCCCCTACATGGGCTTAGCGGCGTTTCTGGTGGTACTGGCGGGCGTGTTCTTCTTCCTGGTCAAGCTGCCCGACATCGAGGGCATTGAAGCCGACGACGCGCCGACTGCCGACGCGCTTCCCGTTACCCGCCGCACCAGCGCCCTGGGCTTTCCCCACCTGGTGCTGGGCATCGTGGCCATTTTCGTGTACGTGGGCGTCGAAGTTGGCCTGGGCTCGTTTCTGATCCGCTACGGCGAAAGCCAGGGCATCCAGCAGCTGTCGGCCTTCACCCAGAGCCTGGTGCGGGGGCTGAACGTGGCCACCAACTACGCCCTGGTGCTGTTCGGCCAGCAGGCCGAGCCGATTGACACCACCGGCGGCTTCACCAAAGCCGTGGGCGCGGTGCTGGTGTCGTCGTACTGGTTTGGCTCCCTGATCGGGCGCCTAGTGGGCATTCCGCTGCTGCTGCGCTTTCACAACCGCGCCCTGCTGGTAGCAGTGTGCGCGGCCGGCGCGGCCCTGGTGGGCGCCTCCCTGCTCAGCCACGGCGAAACGGCCCTGTGGCTGATTGTGCTCTGCGGGCTGATGAACTCCATTATGTGGCCCGTCATCTTCCCGCTGGCCATCACGGGGCTGGGGCAGTTCACCAAGCAGGGCTCCTCCTACCTGATTATGGCCATCGTGGGCGGAGCGCTGATTCCGCCGCTGATGGGCTTTATTGCCACCCACGGCGGCGGCTTGCAGGTGGCTTTCGTGGTGCCCATGCTCTGCTACGTGTACCTGCTGTTTTACGCCCTGAGCGGCTACCGGGTGCGGTAGCTTGGTTTTTGGTCAACCCGAAAGAACGTCATTCCGGGCCTGCCGAGAAATCCCGCGCGCTGACGTATGAGGGGTAATTGATGCTCCTCTCTTTTTTCATTCCGCGCATTAAGCGGCCGGCGTAGGGGTTGGGGTGAGGACCAATCGTCCGTACGCAAGATGCTTCGTCCCGGGCTTGCTGCGCCACCTGCTCTGCACAACGGTCCTTCTCTTTTTGCAGGGCACGCCCGCTGGAACAGTCCATCAACCGGCAACCCCTCCCCGCCCGCTACCTTTGCCCCACATCCAGCCGCTTTGCCATGCCTGCTCCCCTGCTCGAACACCACGTTTCCCTGCGCCTCTACAACACCTTCGGCCTCGACGTCAAAGCCCGGCTGCTGGCCCGCTTCGGCAGCGTGGACGAGCTGCGGGCCCTGCTGGCCCTGCCCGAGGTGCAGCAGGCCGAGAAGCTCGTGCTCGGCGGCGGCTCCAACCTGCTCTTCACCCAGGACTTCGACGGCGTGGTGCTCAAAAACGAAATCCGGGGCCTGGAAATAACGGCCCAGGATGAGGCCACCGACACGGCCCTGGTGCGGGCCGGGGCCGGCGAGTCGTGGCACGGCATGGTGGAGTACGCGCTGAGCCAGGGCCTGAGCGGCATCGAAAACCTGTCGCTGATTCCGGGCACGGTAGGCGCGGCGCCCCTGCAGAACATCGGCGCCTACGGGGCCGAGCTCAAGGACACGTTCGACCACCTGGAGGCCGTGGAAATCAGCTCCGGCCAGCTGCGCACCTTCAGCCACGAGCAGTGCGGCTTCGGCTACCGCGAAAGTGTGTTCAAGGGGCCGCTGCGCAGTCAGTTCATCGTCACGGGCGTGGTGCTGCGGCTGCGGCGCCGCCACCAGCTCAACGTCAGCTACGGCGCCATCGGCACCACCCTGGCCGACATGGGCATCGACGCCGCGCCCACGCCCCAGGACGTGAGCGAGGCCGTCATCCGCATCCGCCGCAGCAAGCTCCCCGACCCGGCCCGGATCGGCAACGCGGGCAGCTTTTTCAAAAATCCCGAGCTGTCGCAGGCCAAGTTTGACGCCCTGAAAGCTGAGCACCCGAGCCTGCCCGGCTACCCGGTGCCCGGGGGCGTGAAGGTGCCCGCGGCCTGGCTGATTGAGCAGTGCGGCTGGAAAGGCCGCCGCTTCGGGGCCCACGGCGTACACGACCAGCAGGCGCTGGTGCTCGTCAACCACGGCGGTGCCCAGGGAGCCGACATCCGCGACCTGGCCCAGGAAATTATTGCCTCCGTGCGGGAAAAGTTCGGCGTGGAGCTGCACCCGGAGGTGAATATTCTGTGAGCCCGGCACTTTACGAATTCCTGGCCTTGCAGCCGGATAAACCGGCCTTTTTAATTCCAACTCTTCATGAAATCAGGCCGGGAATAGGCATATTTGCAAAAATCCCTTCCCCAGTCCTCTCCCCATCGCCTCACTTTATTGCATGAAGAACGTTACGTTTTTGGCAGTGCTGCTCGGTGCAGCCACCGGAGCTCACGCGCAGTCCGTTATGAGCATCAGCGCCGCCCGGGCGGCGGGTCCGGGGGCTACCGTAACGGTGCGCGGCACGGTGACCAACGGCCCGGAGCTCGGGGCGGTGCGCTACGTGCAGGACCGGGAGGCTGGCTTAGCCGCTTTTTCCAGCTCGGCGCTGGGCTTTTCCGCCCTGATTCCCGGCGACAGCGTGGAGCTGCGCGGCACGCTCAAGAACTACAACGGCCTGCTCGAAATGGACCCCGTGACGTCGGTGCGCAAGCTGGCCGCGGGGCGCCGCGTGGTGCCGGTAGAAGTGCTGGCCGCCAACATGATGCAGGTATACAGTGAGGCCTACGAAGGCCGGCTGGTCAAAATCAAGTCGAACATGGCCGTCACTACGCCCAGCGGCGTGGCCATCATGACCTTCAACGGCAACACCAACTACCTGCTCAACGGGCAGCGCGGCGCTACGGTTCGCATCAGCAACTCCTCGGCCGGCGAGCTGGGCATCGTGGGCAAGCCCGCCCCGAGCAGCGACTTTGACCTGATGGGCGTTATGGGGCAGTTTGCGCCCAGCGGCTCGGGCGGCTACCAGCTGCTGCCCCGCCTCTACAGCGACATGCTGCTGGGCGGCGGCCTGCCCAACGTGCTGGGGGAGCCCATCCCGACCGACATGAGCCGCGACGGGTTCACCGTCACCTTCGCCACCCAGAATGCCGGCGACACGAAGGTGGAATACGGCCGCACCTCCGAGCTGGGCACCGTGGTGATGAACGCCACGCCCACCACCCGGCACAGCGTGGTGCTGACCAACCTGCAGCCCGGTACCGTGTACTACGTGAAGGTGTCGTCGACCAATGCCGTGGGCACCTCGGCCACCGCCGCCGTGCCCATGATTACGGACACCAAGAAGCGCAGCTCCACCCGGGGCGGCCGCAACGCCCAGGCGGAGAAAGACGAGTAGCAACCCCGCTTTCCGCCCGGCTCACCCCCAGACCAGAATTTTGTAACATCTCCGTAACCCGGAGACTGGCAATGTATTGCCTGAAAATCAGCATATTTGCCCCCTAATTTACCGCCCAACTTCTCTGTTGCCACTTTTACGGTTTTCATGAAAAAATTTACTCTCTTAACCCTGCTTTGCCTCGGGGTAACGCTGCCGGCGGCCCGGGCCCAGACGGCAATTACCATTGCGGCGGCCCGGGCCCAGGCGCCGGCCTTCAACCAGTCGGGGGCGACCGTTACGGTCCGCGGCGTGGTGACCAACGGCGCGGAGCTGGGCGTGATCCGCTACCTGCAGGACGGCACGGGCGGCATCGCCGCCTACTCGCCGGGCATGAGCAACGTGCGCCCCGGCGACAGCCTCATCGTGACCGGCGTGATGAAGGACTACCGTGGCCTGCTGGAGTTTGATCCGGTGACCTCGTTTGCGGTGCTGGCCGGCAACCGGCCGCTGCCCACGCCGGTGCCGTTTCCGGCGACCGGCCTCACGGCGGCTTTTGCCGAGCAGTATGAGGGCCAGCTCGTGCGCCTCAACAACGTCACGTCCATCACCACTACCGCCGGCGGACCGGTGTCGGCTTTTTCCAGCACCACCTACCGCATCAACAACAACGCGGCGCTGACGGCCTACATCAACGCGGCCTCGACCGGGGCCGACGGCCTGATCGGCAAGCCCGCCCCGACCGGCGTGTTTGATGCCATCGGCATCATGAGTCAGTTTACCAACACGGCCCCCGGCACCACCGGCTACCAGCTGCTGCCCCGCCGCTACACCGACTTCCAGCAGGGCAACACGCCCAACCTGCTCACCACGCCCCTGCCCACCAACATCAGCACCTCGGGCTTCACGGTGAGCTTCGTGACCCAGAACTCGGGCAGCACCAAGCTGGAGTACGGCACTGCGGCCACGGGCCCGTTCCTGGCCGTTACCAACGCCGCCATCGTGACCCAGCACAGCCTGGCCATCAGCGGGCTGCAGCCGGCCACGATCTACCACGTGAAGGCCAGCTCCACCAACGCGGTGGGCCTGTCAGAGTCGCGGGTAGTACCCATGATTACGGCTTCGCTGTCGTCGGGCAAGATGCGCTCCTACTTCACCAACCCCGTCAACACCGCGCTGGCCCTGCCCGGCAACAATGCCGTGTACCTGCCCAACGGCGCCATTGCCGACACCATCGCCCGCTACATCAACAAAGCCACCCAGACGCTCGATATTTCCATCTATAACTGGAACAGCCCGGTGATTCTGGCGGCCGTGAATGCCGCTCACGCCCGGGGCGTCGCCGTGCGGATCCTGTTCGAAGGCACCAACACCAACGCCAGCGTCCAGAACCTGACGGCTACCGTGCCCCGCCTGGCCCGCAACACGACGATGAACATCATGCACAACAAGTTTGTGATTATTGATGCCAACAGCGCCAACCCCAACATTCCGTGGGTGTGGACGGGCTCGACCAACTGGACGCCCGCCCAGCTCAGCACCGACCGCAACAACTCGATTGCCATTCAGGACCAGTCGCTGGCCCGGGTGTACACGGTGGAGATGAACGAGATGTGGGGCGGGGGCACGGCCGCTACGGCCGTCTTCGGCTCGCGCAAATCCGACAACACCCCGCACTACCTCAACATCGGCGGCAAAACCGTCGAGTCGTGGTTTTCGCCGACCGACAACGTGAACGGCCGCCTGATCGAAGCCATCCAGACTGCCGACAACGACCTGCACATTGCCACCATGCTCATCACCCAGAGCGACATCGGCCGCGCCATCCGCGACCAGGTAGCCCTGCGCAACATCGCCGGCTGCTCGGAAGTACTGGTGGACGACACGACCAGCAGCGCGGCTTCGGGCGGAATCTTCCGCACCATCAAAACCTCCCTGGGCACCCGCATCATGGTCAATAACGTGG
This sequence comes from Hymenobacter algoricola, assembly GCF_039539525.1. Classification (NCBI taxonomy): domain Bacteria; kingdom Pseudomonadati; phylum Bacteroidota; class Cytophagia; order Cytophagales; family Hymenobacteraceae; genus Hymenobacter; species Hymenobacter algoricola. The sequence continues at coordinate 19,127 of NZ_BAABDH010000013.1, forward strand.
CCGGCATCATGCACCACAAGTACGCCATTATGGACGCCGGCGCTGCGGCCTCCGACCCGCAGGTATTCGTGGGCTCGCACAACTGGAGTTTGTCGGCCAACACGGAGAATGATGAGAACACGCTCATCGTGCACGACGCCAAAATCGTGAACACCTACTACCAAGAGTTCTACCGCCGCATCACCGACCAGAACCGCGGCATCACGCCCTGCAGCCTGGTGCTGAGCAACAGGAAAGCCACCGTGCAGCAGAGCAGCATTCAGATCTACCCGAACCCAACCTCGGGCAAGTTCCAGCTGCGCACCGAGGCGGCCAAAAGCCGCACGGCCACCATCACCCTGCGCGACGCCACCGGCCGCGTAGTGCTGACGCAAACCCAGCCCCTGAACGGGCAGGACGTGAGCGTGGACGCTACGGCCCTGCGCGCCGGCCTGTACCTGGTCCAGATCGTAACGCCCGAATCGACCCAGGTTAGCCGCGTGGTAGTGGAGTAGTCTGCTGCTTGCTCACCCATAAAGAAGGCGGCTCCCGAATCGGGGGCTGCCTTCTTTTATAGAAGCTGCTCAGGAAGTAAAACGAACGCCATGCCGAGCAGATTCTTTTTTCTGACTTCCTGAACAGATTCATAGTGAAGCGGCTCAGGAAGTCGAAAGAACCCAGAGCAAAGTACTTTCAGGCTTTGCTTTACTTTTTTGAACACTCACAAAAAGGTGAAGCAAAGCCAATCCCGGTTTTGCTTCACCTTTTTGACACGCCGTAAAAAGGTGAAGCAAAAAAGGTGGCGCCCGGTTCGGGCGCCACCTTTTTTGTATTTGGGGCTAGGGCTGAGCCTGGTGACAAAGTGGTGCCGCGACTTGAAGTCGTGGCACCGCCAACGACCACTAACGACTAAAGCCGCACCTAGCGCAGCACGGCAATGGTGACGCCGTCGCCGCCCCGGTCGGCGTGCTCGTCGGCGACGCTGGCAATGGCGCGCACGGAGCGCAGGTAGTCGCGCACCACCTGGCGCAGCACGCCGTTGCCGCGGCCGTGCAGCACGCGCAGCTCGGGAATGCCGAACATCACGGCATCGTCGACGAAGGCCATGATCTTGTGCAGGGCATCTTCGGCCCGCTCCCCGCGCAGGTCGAGGTTGGGGCTGAAGTTGCTCATGCGGCCCGTCATGTCGATGCCCGCGCCCGATACGGCGTAGCTCAGGCGCTCCGACTTTTTCTCCCGCTCCCGGATTTCGGCCCGGCCCAGCTTTTCGAGCTGCGCCACCTTGACGATGGTTTTCATCCCGCCGAAGCTCACCTCGGCCGTGTTGCCCTTCACGCTCATGATTGCGCCGTGCCCGTCGTGCCCGATCAGGGCTACTTTGTCGCCGGCCTTGAGGGTGCTGGCGTCGGCCAGCTCGCGGGTGGCTTTGGGCTTGGGCGGCTCCATCTGGAGCTTTTCGCGCACGAAGGTGTCGAGCTTGAAGCGGGCGTCCTTGGTTTTTTCCTTGTCGGCCTGGCCGAGGCGGATTTCCTGGATGGTCGCCTCAATCTGCTGGTTGGTGTCGCGGAGCAGCAGCTTGGCCTTGGCCTTGGCGTCGCGCAGCACTTCGAGGGTGGTTTCGTCGAGGTGCTTCTTGAGGTCCTGGTATTCCTGGGCAGCTTTTTTCATGCGCCGCTCGGCTTTTTCGGCTTCGGCGGTGCGCAGCTCCAGGTCGGCCTTTTCCTTCTCCAAGCCTTCGAGCAGCCGGTCGTAGCGGATTTTGTCCTTGCCCACGAGCTGGGTGGCGCGCTCCACGATCTGCTTGGGCAAACCGATTTTGCGGGCAATTTCGATGGCAAACGACGAGCCCGGCTTGCCGATTTCGAGCCGGTACAAAGGCTGCAGCCGCTCGGGGTCGTAGCGCATGGCGCCATTCACCACGCCCTCGGTGCGCTCGGCGAAGTTCTTCAGGTTGGTGTAGTGGGTGGTAATGACCCCAAAGGCGCGGGCGCGGTTGAGCTGATCCAGCACGGCCTCGGCAATGGCGCCGCCCAGGGCCGGCTCGGTTCCGGTGCCGAACTCGTCGATGAGCACCAGGCTGCGCTTGTTGGCCAGGGTCACAAACTGCTTCATGCTCAGCAGGTGGGAGGAGTAGGTGCTCAGGTCGTTTTCCAGGCTCTGCTCGTCGCCGATGTCGAGGAAGATGTCGTCGAACATGCCCGCTTCCGAGCCATAGGCGGCCGGAATCAGCAGGCCGCACTGCAGCATGTACTGCACCAGGCCCACGGTTTTCATGCTCACCGACTTACCCCCGGCATTGGGCCCCGAAATCAGCAGAATACGGCGGTCGGGATTGAGCTCAATGTCGAGCGGCACTACCTCGCGGGGGCTGTCCTTGAAGTGCTCCTTGAAGGTGAGGTAGAGCAGCGGGTGGCGCACGGTCTGCCAGCGGATCAGCGGCCTGGCGTCCAGCGTGGGCAGGGTAGCTTCGAGGCGGCCGGCCAGCAGGGCCTTGGCGCGCACGAAGTCGAGCAAACCCAGGTACTGGTAGGCCTTGCGCAGGTCCGGAATGTGGGGGCGCAGCTGGTCGGTGAGGGCCGTCAGGATGCGGATCAGCTCGCGCTGGTAGCCGTTTTCGAGGTCCTTGATGTCGTTGTTGAGCTCAAACACGGCTTCGGGCTCGATAAACACCGTCTGCCCCGAGGCCGACTCATCGTGGATCAAACCCTTCACCCGGCGCTTGTGCTCGGCAATGACGGGCAGCACCAGCCGGCCCCCGCGGATGGTGGGCTCGGCGTCGCCGGGAATCCAGCCCTCCGACTTGGCGTGGCGCAGGATGCCGGCAATCTGCTTGCGCAGCTGGCCCTGGCGGCCGATCAATTCCTGCTTGAGCTGCGACAACAGCGGCGAAGCGTTGTCGCGCACGTTGCCGTCGTCGTCCACCACCTTGTCGAGGCCCGCCAGCAGGTTGCGGTCGACCTGCACGCCGATGCCCAGCAGGCGCAGCGTGGGGTAGAGGCTTTCCTCGGCCTGGGTGAAGAAGGTGAGGGCCTGGCGGATGGTGCGCAGGCTCATCTTGACGGCGAAGAACGCGGTGACGTCGAGGTAGGCGCCGGGCAGGGCGGCGCGCACCAGGTGGGGATGCACGTCGTGGTAGTGCTGGCTGGGGAAGTCGGCGCCGCTATTGAGCAGCAGGCGGAACTCGTCGGTTTGCTGGAGCAGCTTCAGCAGCTGGTCGTGCTTGGTCTGGAAGGTCATCTTGGCCACGAACTGGCGGCCCAGGGCACTCAGGCACAAGCCGTCTAGCATCTCGCGCAGCTGCGCGAAGCCGATCTTCTGCTCGAAATTAGTGGGAAGAATCAAATCAGGTACTGCGTAATGAGTCTATTCAGAAAGGAATGCAAAAGTAAACATTCGGGGCGGGGCGAAAGATTCGCCGGGGTTAATAATTGATTACCCCGTTTTCTATTCAGATTGCTGGTTGCGGCGACCGGCGGCAGCCCACCACGCTGCCAGATAGGCCACGTATCCGCCGATGGCAGTAAATAAGCCACCACGTACTGGTCTTCCGTCGTGAATGATTGACCAAAGTATGAAAGCTACTGCAACTGAAAAAACGACCAGCACAACTGTAGCGGCCGGCTTTTCAAAAAAAGTCTTTTCCCGCCGAATTGGCCAGCCTGCTCCCACTTCGGCGCCAAAGTTCTGCTGGCCCACCAGGCGCTCAAACTCCCTAGCTAAAGCCTGTATATCGTCATCGGGGCACAACACGTCGTTATGACGCAACACCACCTTTTCCCCCGATTGCAGTCGAAGCCGGAACCGCTGGTTGTTGCTAAAGTCCTCGTATAGATAGGATGCTACTTGGTCAAGCTTAATCTGCTGCTTGCTTGGAGAGCCAGATGCCTGAATGGAGAGTGAATCAGCATTTAACAGCATGAACACTGGCTTAACCGCCAGCTTTCTAATCAGAAAACACCCCAGCGCAAGCCAGATTAGCCCCCAGGCAACCAGGAATACTTTCGAGTTGTGCAGGCCGTATGGCAAAAGCCAGATACTCCCGGCAAAAAGCAGTGTGCCGCCCAGCAGAACGCCTAAAGAAACCACTGGCCTAAATGCCTGAATCGTGTAGTTACCCTTGTCCATCAGTTATTAATCACGCTCTTAGCTACCGCTTCTCCTCTACCCCCAGCCCAAACAGGGCGAAGTCGTACTTCACCGGGTCAGCAGCATCGAAGCGGCGCAGGTTCTCGGTCAGCTCCTCGGCGGCGCGCCAGTCGACCACGGGGCGGGTGAGCAGGCCCAGCTGCCGGGCCTGGCGCTCCACGTGCACGTCGATGGGGCAGATTAACTCGGCCGCGGGCAGGCGGGTCCAGAGGCCGAAGTCGACGCCCCGGTCGTCGGGGCGCACCAGCCAGCGCAGGTACATGTTCACGCGCTTGCAGGCCGAGCCGCGGGCGGGCGTGGCCACGTGCTTGCGGGTGCGCTGGGGCGCGTCGGGCAGGCTGAAGAACAGGGTATGGAAATTTTCCAGCCGCTCCCGCTGGGTGTTGCCATGCATAAAAGCATCTTCCAGGGTATCATGCTCCGCATAGTACCAGCGCAGCCAGTGCACGAAGTAGAGCAGGTCGGTGTCGCAGAACGTGCGGTGGCAGAAGCCGAGCAGCTTTTTGAGGTCCTCGTCCTGGTGCTGGGTGACGAACTGGTGGGGCGCGTCGTCCATGCGGCGCAGCAGCTCGGTGACTTTACTGATGATAGTGGGCCGGCGGCCCCAGGCCAGCAGGGCGGCAAACAGGGCGCTGATTTCCACGTCGGCCCGCTGGGTGAAGCGGTGGGGAATGCTGATGGGGTCATTGTGGATAAAAGCGGGCCGGTCGTAATGGTCGTAGCGCTCCTCCAGCAGCTGCAGGGTCTGGGCGTGGGTCATGTTGTTAGCTACAAGCCTCAAGCTGCAAGCTTTTATGCTGATAATTGCCGATGCTTGCCGCTTGAGGCTTACAGCTTGTAGCTCCCTTACGGTACGTAGGAGGTTTCGACGCGGAAGCGCGAGTCGGGCGTGGCCAGCTTCTGCACGGCCCGGCGGGAGATGCGCACCAGCACGTTGCTGTTTTCGCCGGTGTCGGGCAGCTGCCCAATCACGCGCACGTACACCGACTGCCCGTTCATGATGTTGCGCACCTGCATGATGGTGCCCACCGGGGCGGTTTTGTGCAGGGCCAGGTACTTGTCGGTGCCGCCGCCTTCGATGACGGCCGCCAGTCCGCTTTCCTTCACTTTGCGCACTATCTCACTGGCGCGCTCGGGCGTCTCTTCCTTCTCCGCCGGCGGGGCTGCCGGGGGCGTGGCCGCGGCGGCGTCCTTTTCTTTGTCCTTCTCCCCTTCGTCGGCCCGCTCGGGGCGGTTGGTCGGGGTGGGTGCGGCTTTCACCGGCGCCGCCGCCGCCACCGGAGCAGCCTCGGGGGTTGATGCCCCGCCGGCGGGCACGATTATCAGCGTCTGGCCAATGCGGACGCCGGCGGTGGCGGCCAGGTTATTCTGGCGGGCAATGTCGGCGGGCGTCAGGCCGAAGCTGCGGGCAATGGAGAAGAGCGTCTGGCCTTTTTCCACCTTGTACACCCGGTTGCCCCGGGCGTCGGTGGCAAGGCCTTTGGCGGCCGGATTGGGGGCGGCAGCGGCAGCCGCCGTGGCCCTGGGGGCGGCGGGAGTGGAAAGCACCACGCGGGGGCGCGGCACCAGCACAATCTGGCCCGCCCCGAGGGCGCCTTCCAGCTTGGGGTTGGCTTCCACGATCTGGTCGACGGGTACTTTGTAGCGGCGGGCAATACCGTAGAGCGTTTCGCCGGGCATCACGCGGTGCCTGATCAGCACTTTATTGTTGCGGTACTCCACGCCGATAGAATCGGGCAGGGAAAGGGGCCGCAGAGCGGCGGAAGCGGCAAAACCAGAGAAGGCGAAAGCGGCAAACAGCAACGAAAAGCGAATCATACGGACGGTTTGCAAGGGAAAGGCCACGGGATGAAACAGGTGGGGCAGCCCGCGGCCCGCAAAGTAAATGCTGCCGAAAGATAAATAAATTAATCCTGGCCCAGACAGCCCAAACGAGCAGAGTAGCCGGGTACTTTGCCCGGCAGCCGCCTGAGCCGGACGCCGGCCAGGGGCTTAGCCAATTTGACGCCACTTTGCTTGGGCCGCCAAAATCCCGCTACTTTCGGACTCCGCACCTTTTCTTCCGGCCTGTCTACCCGCTCCCATGCTCCACGCCATCGGCATCATCCCCGCCCGCTACGCCTCCACCCGCCTGCCCGGCAAGCCGTTGGTAGACTTAGGCGGCAAGTCCATGATTCAGCGCGTGGTGGAGCAGGCCCGGCAGGCCCACCTGAGCCGGGTGGTGGTGGCTACCGACGACGAGCGGATCCTGCGCCACGTGGAAAGCTTCGGCGGCGAGGCCGTGCTCACCGCCGCCGACCACCCCAGCGGCACCGACCGGGTGTTCGACGCCTACCGCCAGCTCGGCGTGGTGGCCGACTGCATCATCAACATCCAGGGCGACGAGCCCTTCATTCATCCGGCCCAGATCAACGCGCTGGTGGCCCTGTTTGAGACGGAGCCCCGGCCCCAACTGGCCACGCTGGTCAAGCCGGTCATCAGCGCCGAGGAGCTGTTCAGTCCCCACCTACCCAAAGTGGTGCTCGATGCCCAGGGCTACGCGCTGTACTTCAGCCGCCACCCGCTGCCCTACCAGCGCCAGCACGAGGCGGCGCACTGGCTGGGCTGCCACCGCTACCTGCGCCACATCGGCCTGTATGCCTACCGCCCCGACGTGCTGGCCGACATCACCCTGCTGCCGCCTTCCACGCTGGAGCTGGCCGAAAGCCTGGAGCAGCTGCGCTGGCTGGAAAACGGCTACCGCATCCTGACGGCCGAAACCACCCTCGAAACCATCGGCATCGACACGCCGGAAGACGTGGAAAGGGCGCTGGCCCAATTAAAAATTGAGCAGTAGAAACTAAAGCCAGCCATTCACTGGCGCATGTAATAAGCTCTGAACGACCCGTTTTTTAATTCTTAATTACTACTTAACTCTACCCACCGGCTTTCTTGGCCTTGTACTTCTGCTCCAGCAGCACGGCCAGCACTTTGTCGCGGAAGTCGCCCTGGAGCAGGATTTCGCCGCCCTTGGCGCTGCCGCCTACGCCGCACTTGGTTTTGAGCAGCTTGCCCAGGGTTTGCAGGTCGGCGTCCTGGCCCACGAAGCCGGTGATGAGCGTGACCTGCTTGCCCCCGCGCGCCTTTTTATCGAGCTGCACGCGCAGGTTCTGCTGCTGGGGCAGCAGCGTCGGGGTTTCTTCGTCGGCGCCGTGCTGGTACTCGAAGTCGGAGTTGGTCGAGTACACGACGCCTTCGCGGCCGCGGCGGTTTTTATCGTCTTTCATGCGGTGAAACGGCGGAATAGTGAAATGGGGCGTTAGCCTTGGGGCGGCGCCGGTGGCGCAAGTTGCGCAATCAGGCCGTCAACTGCCCGGCTTTAGGTGGCTACTTCCAGGGCCAGCGGCGTCAGCGCTACTTCAAAGTCCTGGGCCGCTGCCACGTAGTCGCCGTCGACGTGGAAGCCCAGCGGGGCGGCGGCCTGCACCCGGATGTGGCGGCTGGTATGAAACACCGCCGCCCCGGAAGCCGGCAGGTTGCCCAGCGCCAGACCCAGGCTCACGCGCACCGCCCGCACAATCGGCAGCGAGTCAATCAGGCACAGGTCCAGCAGGCCGTCCCGGATGTCGGCCAGGGGGGCAATGTAGGCGTTGTTGCCGTACTGGGCGGCGTTGGCGAAGGCCAGCACGTAGCAGTCGGTGTGCAGGGTTTCTCCATTCAACGTCACGGTCACGGCGGTGGAGCGGTAGTGGCGGTACTCGCGCAGCGCCACTTTCACGTAGGTGCTCAGCCCGCGGGTGCCGGCCTCGGCAAAGCACTTGCTCACGTGGGCATCAAACCCCAGCCCGGCGGTGCAGAAAAAGGCCCGGCCGTTGATGTGGCCCACGTCGATGCGCTGGAAGGTGGGGCGGCACACGCGCTGCACGGCGGCGGGCAGCGCCAGCGGAATGCGCAGGTGCCGGGCCAGCCCGTTGCCGGAGCCCCGCGGAACGATGCCCAGCGCCGTCGTGGTGCCCAGCAGGCCGCGGCCCACTTCGTTCACGGTCCCATCACCGCCCACCGCCACGACGGTACGGAACCCCTCGGCTGCGGCCTGCCGGGCCAGCTGCTCGGCGTGGCCGGCATAGCGCGTGAGCCGGATTTCGTGGTCCACATCGTCGGCATCGAGGCAGTGGGTGATGAGCGCGGGCACGTCCTGCCGCCGGTCGGTGCCCGAGTTGGGATTGATCAGAAAGCAGATACGGGGCTTGGCAGGCATAGTCGGCAGAAACGCGGCGGGCCGGGAAAGGTTGGCCGCCCTGTGCGGGGCAGGGAATAGAAATGAGAAAAGCCTGCCCGAACCGGGCAGGCCTCTCCTACTTGGTCGCCTTCGGCAACGCTTACTTGGTCATGGCCTCACCCAGCTTCTGGATCAGGTCGGCCGTGCGGGTGCTGTAGCCGGTTTCGTTGTCGTACCAGCCGATTACCTTGGCCAGCGTGCCGCTGGCCGACGTCAGCTCCGAGTCGAAGATGCAGCTGTGCGGGTTGCCCACGATGTCGATGCTCACAATCGGGTCGGTGGTGTACTCAATGATGCCTTTCATCGGGCCATCGGCGGCGGCCTTGAGGGCGGCGTTGATCTGCTCTTTGGTGGCTTCTTTCTTCAGCACCACGGTCAGGTCGGTCATCGAGCCATCGGGCACGGGCACGCGCATGGCCAGACCGTCGAGCTTGCCCTTCAGCTGGGGCAGCACCAGGCCGACGGCTTTGGCGGCGCCGGTGCTGGTCGGGATGATGCTGTAAGCGGCGGCGCGGGCGCGGCGCAGGTCTTTGTGGGGCGCGTCCTGCAGGTTCTGGTCGGAGGTGTAGGCGTGCACCGTGGTGATGTAGCCTTTCTCGATGCCGAATACCTCATCCAATACCTTGGCCATCGGGGCCAGGCAGTTGGTGGTGCAGCTGGCGTTCGAAATGATGGTCTCGTCGCCGGTCAGGATGTCTTCGTTGACGCCCAGCACGACGGTAGGAATGTCGCCGGTGGCCGGAGCCGAAATCACGACTTTCTTGGCCCCCGCGGTGATGTGCTGGCCGGCGCCGGCCTCATCCACGAAGCGGCCCGTAGATTCGAGGACTACGTCCACGCCCATTTTGCCCCAGGGCAGCAGCTTGGGGTCACGCTCGGCCAGGGCCGCGATGCGCACGCCGTTGACCGTCAGGCTTTCCTCGTCGTAGGTTACCGTGCCGTCGAAGCGGCCGTGTACCGAGTCGTACTTCAGCAGGTGGGCCAGCGTCTTATTATCGGTGAGGTCGTTGATGGCGACTACTTCCACGTTGTCGCGGCCGAGCAGCGACTTGAACGTCAGGCGGCCAATGCGGCCGAAGCCGTTGATGGCAACTTTGATTTTAGCCATAATTTAGAGAAAAATGGGGTTAACGGCGCACGGTGGCGCCGAGTGGAAACGCGGAGCGAAGGTACAGGGCCCATCTAACTTCGCCAAATCAATCCCGATCTTACCGAATACCAATGCCGAAAGGCCCGTCCGGCCGGCTACCGGCACCGCCGCAATCCTGGTTTCTGCGGCGCGGCAGCCAGCGCAATGTGGCAGCACCGGCAAAATTTTTCCCCTGAAAGTCAGCCTATTTGCTTGCGGCGGCACTTTTTTTTGGAAGCGGGTATTGCGCCGGGGCATTCGGCTGCTACCTTTGCATCATCAAAACGAACAAGGAGTCTTTATCCGGTCCGTTCGTCTAGGGGTTAGGACAGTAGATTTTCATTCTACCAACAGGGGTTCGATTCCCCTACGGACTACTACCCCCTCGTTTTGAGAACAGCAAAAAGCCCGTTTCCTGCCTGGAGACGGGCTTTTTGCTGTTCCAGCTTTTTGGTTCAGGCCGGCTGGCCAGCTTTTGTCTTAGCCGGCCCGGCGGCCCGGCCCCGGCCGCTGAAACAGCCTCTGTGGCAGCGTACCAGTCACCTTTGTTTTCTGCCTAAGTGCAAGCGGCGCCGGATTCCGGCCGCCGTCGCCCTTAAAATCCTGCCATAAGTTTGCCGCAGGTATTGCACTGCACCGCTACGTTATTACCTTTGCATCACCAAAACGAACAAGGAGTCTTTATCCGGTCCGTTCGTCTAGGGGTTAGGACAGTAGATTTTCATTCTACCAACAGGGGTTCGATTCCCCTACGGACTACTACCCCCTCGTTTTGAGAATAATGGAAATCCCCCTGGGCAGCCTGCTCCGGGGGATTTTTGCTTTGCGGCCGGGTCGGGGTAGTTCCTGCGGCTGCTGGGCCACCGGGCCCGGCCACTGCCGGGTGCCGACTCTCACCCCGGGCTCCCGCCTCGAAATCAGAGCAGCGAAAGAGGATCCGGCCGCAGGCGGCTTTCGAAGACGTGGGCAATATTCTGCGCCCGCAGCCGGGCCTCATCGGCCACCGGCCCCGCAAACAGCTCCGCCACGGTGCCCTGAAACAGGCTTAGCCAGCGCTGAAAATGCTCCCCGGCAATGGGCAGCGGAATATGCTTGAGAAAGGGCTGCCCGCGGTAGCGCGAGGTGTGCAGCAGCAGGCTGCTCCAGAAATCGTACATCTGCGGCAGGTGGGCCGGCCAGTCGACGTGGGCAAAATCGTTGAAGACCGGGGCCAGCAGCGGGTCGGCGTTGACTTTGTCGTAAAACGCGTCTACGAGCCGCTTAATATCGGCTTCGGTCTGGATATCGGGGCGGGCAGCAGCCATATAAAACGCAGAAAGCAGGGAGAAAAGCAGCCCGACCAGGCCGGGCAGCGCACCAGCAACGCCCACCGCCGCGGCAAAGATCCGCATTGGCGGCGGCAAAACGGGGCCGGGCCAGGCCGGGCCGGCAAGGATTATGGGCATTGCTGCACGGGGCCGACCCGCAATTATGGGCTGAATCCGGAAATTTTGCTGGTGTACTCAGGATCTGTGTCGTTCTTTAGCGCCATCGGGCATTCTTAGCACCCTTTCACGCACGGACCCATGGCCGCCAAAAAGCAGCAAACTTCTCTTCGCGACTTGGCTCGGCACCTGAGCTTATCGACGTCCACGGTATCGCGGGCTCTGGCCGACCACCGCGACATCAGCGAGGTGACCAAGCAGCGGGTCCGGCAGGCCGCCCAGGAGCTCAGCTACCGGCCCAACCAGCTGGCCGCCGCCCTGCGCCGGGGGCACAGCAAAACCGTGGGCGTCATTGTGCCCCACATCAACGGCTACTTCTTTCCGGCCGTGATGAACGGCATCGAGAAAGTAGCCACCCGCGAAGGCTTCAGCGTGATGATGTGCCAGTCGAATGAGGATCTGCGCCGGGAGCAGCAGAACATCGACACGCTGCTGGCCGCGCAGGTGGAAGGAATCCTGCTGTCAGTGTCGGCCACCACGTTTGGGGAAGTAGCCCACTTCGAGCAGGTGCGCCGCCAGGGGGTGCCGCTGGTGTTCTTCGACCGCGCCCCGGCCCTGCCCCAGGCGACGGCCGTCGTCCTCGACGATTTTCAGGGCGCGTTTCAGGCCGTCAGCCACCTTATCGAGCAGGGCTGCCGCCGCATCATGCACCTGGCCGGCCCCCAGCACCTGAACACCAGCCGCAACCGCTTTCTGGGTTACCAGGCCGCGCTGGCCGCCCACGGCCTGCCCTGCGCCGACAGCTTCGTCTACTCCCTGCCCGCCCTCACCCACGCGGCCGGGCGCCAGGGCATGCTGCACCTGCTCGGCACCGAGTCCACCCTCGACGCCGTATTTGCCGCCTACGCCATTCCCTCGGTGGGGGCCCTGGAAGTGCTGCGCGAGCAGCAGCGGCGCGTGCCCCAGGACATTGCCTTTGCCTGCTTCAGCAACGAGCCCTTCACCGCCATGCTGCAGCCCCAGCTGACGGTAGTCGACCAGCGGGCCGAGCAGATGGGCGAAACCGCCGTGCGCCTGTTTCTGCAGCTGCTCAAGCGGGGCCCGGACTACCTGCCCCCGCCGCTGGTGCTCAAGCCCGAGCTCATCATCCGGGGCTCGTCGTTGCACCAGGCCCCGGCGCGGCCGGTGGGCGCCTAGCGCGGCGGCCTTCTCTGCTTTCAGTTCATCCGTTCTATTTCCCTATACCTTTGCCTTTATGAGCTCTGAAGTTTCCAAGCAGCAGCTATTCCAGCAAACCGAGCGGCAGCTCCGCCAGCGGGGCTTCGGCATCGTCCGCCAGGACCAGGCCCGGCCCTGGGGCGGCTTTTTCGTGCTGGATGAAGCCCAGGCCCAGGATTTCGCCGATACCTACTTCGACGGCCTGCCGGTGGAGCAGCTGCGCATTGCGGGTCAGCTAAGCCCCAAAATCCTGCTCGTAGCGCCCCACCAGCGCCTGTCGTGGCAGTACCACCACCGCCGGGCCGAAATCTGGAAGGTGGTGCACGGCCCGGTTGGCGTAGTCACGAGCCCCACCGACACCGAGGGCGAGCTGAAAACCTACCTGCCCGGGCAGCTGATTGTGCTCCGCCAAGGGGAGCGGCACCGCCTGGTGGGCCTCGACGGCTGGGGCACCATCGCCGAAATCTGGCAACATACCGACGCCGAGCGCCCTTCCGACGAGGACGACATCGTGCGGGTGCAGGACGACTTCGGCCGGTAAGCCGCCGGCCGTGGCAGGCGGTATGGGCTGGCGGCGAGTCCGGCATTTCCGTTTTTTCTACCGGGTAAACCGGGCGGCTTCGGCCTTCCCGACCGACCTTTGTCCCATGCACACCCTCGAACAACTCCGCACCGGGCAGCTGGCCGGCACCCGCCGCCTCGATCTGGCGGCGGGCCTGACGGAGTTTCCCCGCGAAATATTCGACCTGGCCGATACGCTGGAAATCCTGAACCTGTCGGGCAATGCCCTTGCCACGCTGCCCGCCGACCTGGGCCGGCTCCGGCACCTGCGTATCCTGTTCTGCTCCGACAACCTGTTTACTGCCGTCCCGGAATGCCTCGGGCAGTGCCCGCAGCTGAGCATGGTGGGCTTCAAGGCCAACCAGATCCGGACGCTGCCCGCCGCGGCCCTGCCCCCGCAGCTGCGCTGGCTGATTCTGACTGACAACCAGCTGGAAGAAGTACCGGCCGAAATCGGCAGTTGCGCCCAGCTGCAGAAGCTGATGCTGGCCGGCAACCGCCTGCGCACCCTGCCCGAAACCCTGGCCCGCTGCACCAGGCTGGAGCTGCTGCGCCTGGCGGCCAACGAGTTTGCCGCCCTGCCCGCCTGGCTGCTGAGCATGCCCCGGCTGAGCTGGCTGGCCTACGCCGGCAACCCCTTCTGCGACGCGCTGGAAGCCGCCGCGCTGGCCCAACATCCTATTAAAACCATTGCCTGGGACAGCCTGACCATCGGGCAGCAGCTGGGCGAAGGCGCTTCCGGGGTTATCTACCGGGCCCAGTGGCAGCCTGCCGGGGCCACGCCGCCCACGGCCGTGGCCGTCAAGCTGTTCAAGGGCGCCCTGACCAGTGACGGGCTGCCGCACTCCGAAATGGCGGCCTGCATCAGCGCCGGCCCCCACCCTCACCTGATTGGCGTGGCGGGGAAAATAGCCGGCCACCCCCACAAGGCGGAAGGGCTGGTGCTGGCCTTGTTTGATCCAGCCTTTACCAACCTGGCCGGGCCGCCCAGCTTCGCCTCCTGCACCCGCGACGTGTACGCTCCCGCGGCCGTCTTTACGCTGCCCACCGCCCTGCGCATTGCCCGCGGGGTGGCCGCCGCCGCCGCCCACCTGCACGCCCGCGGCATCCTGCACGGCGACCTGTACGCCCACAACATCGTGACCACGCCCCCCGGGGAAAGCCTGCTGGGCGACTTTGGGGCCGCCGGCTTCTTCGCTGTCCGGGACGCGGAAACGGCCCGGGCGCTGCAGCAGCTGGAGGTGCGCGCCTTTGCCTGCCTGCTCGAGGAGCTGCTGGACCGCTGCCCTGCTACCGCCGCGGCCGCGGCCGCCCCGTTGCGCGACTTGCAGCAGCGCTGTGCCCAGCCCGCCGTGGCCGCCCGGCCGCTGTTTGCCGAGATTGAAGCGGTGCTGGCGGCCGTGCAGCAAACGTTGTCCGCGGCCGCTGAGCTTCGGTAAGCTTTCCGGCAGCTGGTCCTGTCTACGGCTCAGGCGGCGGAGAATTGTCTTACTTATCGGTCCTTTGCCCGGCCACTTCCGCTTTTTACCTGCTCGATGCCCGCTGCTGCCCCTACCCCTGTTGACCTGCGCACCGTTGACGTGACGCGCTACGTGACTCCGCTGCGCGAAGGCGGCTCCCTGCCGGCCCTGGTAGAGGCCGACGACGGCTTTCTGTACGTGCTCAAGTTTCGGGGCGCGGGCCAGGGCATCAAGGCGCTGGTAGCCGAGCTGATTGTGGGCGAGCTGGCCCGGGCCCTGGGGCTGCGGGTGCCGGAGCTGGTGTTCTGCCAGCTTGATGAGGCCTTTGGCCGCACCGAGCCCGACGAGGAAATCCAGGACCTGTTGCGGGCCAGCACCGGCCGCAACCTGGCCCTGCACTACCTCTCGGGCGCCATCACCTTCGACGCGCTGGTCACCACCGTGGAGCCCGAGCTGGCTTCGCTGGTGGTGTGGCTCGACTGCCTGACGCTAAACGTGGACCGCACGGCCCGCAACACCAACCTGCTCATGTGGCACAAGGAGCTCTGGCTGATCGACCACGGCGCGGCCCTGTACGTGCACCACGCCGGCCCGGGCTGGGAAAGGCCCGGGCACCGCCCGTTCGCGCAGGTCAAGGACCACGTGCTGCTGCCCCGGGCGGCCGAGCTGGCCGCCGCCGATGCCCGGGGCCACGCCTGCCTCACCCCGGAGCGCCTGCGCGCCATCGTGGCGCTGGTTCCCGACGAGTGGCTGACGGAAGCCGGCGACGACGCCCCCGCCGAGCAGCAGCGCGCGGCTTACGTGCAGTTTTTGGAAAACCGCCTCGCCGCCTCAGAAACCTTTGTTCAGGAAGCCCAAGATGCCCGGAAAGCACTTATTTGAGTACGCCGTGCTGCGCGTAGTGCCCCGCGTGGAGCGCGAGGAGTTCCTCAACGTGGGCGTTATCGTGTACTGCGCCGCCGAGGGCTTTCTGCAAACCCGCTTCACGCTGCCCGAAGCCCGCCTGCGCGCCGTAGCCGGCCCCGAGTTTGACCTGGCCGAAATAACCCGCCGCCTGCAGGCCTTCGAGCAGATCTGCCGCGGGCGGCGGGAAGGCGGCCCCATCGGGCAGTTTGCGCTGGCCTCCCGCTTCCGCTGGTTGACGGCCACGCGCAGCACGGTGGTGCAAACCTCGGCCGTGCACCCGGGCCTGTGCCAGGACGCCGCCCAAACCCTGGAGCGCCTGCACCAGCAGCTGGTGCTGTAGCCCGCCGCCACCGGCGCCGTCCTGGGCAGACCGGGCCGAAGCTGAACTTCGTGGAGGCCGTTTGGGCAGTGAACCGGCCGGCTCCCTACTGCCCGTTTTCTCTCCCCTGAGTTGCTGCAATTGCGGTATATTTAGAGAATTAACTGCGCAACTAAAAGCCCCGGACCTGCCGATGAAGCACTTCTTCCTTTTTATATTCCTGCTGACGCTCAGCTTGTCCGGCCGCAGCGCCCAGCTTACGTTCCGCGTCGACATGAGCCAGCAGACCGTGCCGGCCACCGGCGTGCACGTGGCGGGCAACTTCCAGGCCGCGGCGGGCTTCTCGGCCGACTGGAATCCGGCCACGACCGTGCTCACCGACCCCGACAATGACCGGATTTATGAGTTGACCGTGACGGTGCCGGCGGGTACCTACCTCTATAAGTTCGTCAACGGCAACACCTGGGCCGGGGCCGAGCTGGTTTCTACCGACTGCGGCATCGCCGATGGCGGCGGCAACGTGAACCGGCAGGTGGTGCTGGGCGCCACCGGCCTGCGCCTGCCGCCCGTGCGCTTCGGCGGCTGCCTGACCCAGGTGACCCTGTCGGTGAACATGCGCGGGCAAACCGTGGCGGCCGGCGGCGTGCACGTTATCGGCAACTTCCAGACGATGGCCGGCTACGGCGCCAACTGGGACCCGACCACCATTGCCCTGCGCGACGGCAACGGCGACGGAATCTACGAGGTGCAGCTGGGGCTGCCCGCGCCCGGCCTGTTTCAGTACAAATTCGTGAATGGCACCACCCTGGCCGCCGCCGAGCAGGTGCCCGCCGCCTGCGGCGTCGACGACGGCGCGGGCAGCCGCAGCCGGGTGCTGGACGCCACGTCCCCCATCAACACCGTCCCGACGCTGTGCTTCGGCACCTGCACCGCCTGCGGCCCCTCGCCCACCAGCTACGCCACGCACTGGTGGAACGACGCGGTGTTCTACGAGGTGTTTGTGCGCAGCTTCTACGACACCAACGGCGACGGCAAAGGCGACTTTGCCGGCCTCACCGCCAAGCTCGACTACCTCAACGACGGCAACCCCGCCACCACCACCGACCTGGGCGTGACGGCGCTCTGGCTGATGCCCATGATGGAGTCGCCGAGCTACCACGGCTACGACGTGACCAACTACAAGGCTACCGAGCCCGACTACGGCACCATGGCCGAGTTTGAGACGTTTATGGCCGCCGCCCACGCCCGGGGCATCAAGGTCATTATCGACCTGGTGCTGAACCACTCCTCCAGCCGGCACCCCTGGTTTACGCAGTCGGCCAGCAGCCCCACCAACTCCTACCGCGACTGGTACCGCTGGTCGGCCACCTCGCCCGGGGCGGGCTGGTACCTGCGCAACGGCAGCTACTACTACGGCTACTTCTGGAGCGAAATGCCCGACCTGAACTGGCGCAATCCGCAGCTGAAAGCCGCCATGTGGGACGCCTCCCGCTTCTGGCTGCAGAAAGGCGTGGACGGCTACCGGCTGGACGCAGTGAAGTACCTGGTAGAAAACGGGCAGACCATTGAAAACACGCCCGAAACCCTGAGCCTCCTGGAAGAATTCCACGACTCGGTGCGGGCCGTGAATCCCAACGCCTTCACTATCGGCGAGGCCTGGTCCAACACGGCGGCGGTGCTGCCCTACGTGGTCGACGACCGGCTCGATGCCTGCTTCGAGTTTGACCTGTCCTCGGCCATTATCTCGGCCGTAAACTCGGGTTCGGCCACGGCGCTGCGCAACCAGCTGATGCTGGTCGACAACACCTACCCCAAGCTGCAGTACGGCACCTTTTTGACCAACCACGACCAGAACCGGGTGCTGGGGCTGCTCAGCGGCAACCTGGCCCGCATGAAGCAGGCCGCGGCCCTGTACCTGACCATGCCCGGCGTGCCCTTCCTGTACTACGGCGAGGAAGTGGGCATGCTCGGCACCGGCGTCGACGAAGACAAGCGCAAGCCCATGCAGTGGACGGCCAGCACCAACGCGGGCTTCACTACCGGCGCGCCGTGGCGGGCGCTGAACCCGAACTACGGGCAGTACAACGTGGCCAGCATGCAGGCCGACCCGACGTCGCTGCTTTCCCACTACAAAAAGCTCATCAGCCTGCGCACGGCCCAGCCGACGCTGCGCAAGGGCTACCTGGTGCCGGCCACCACTCCTTCTACCAGCCTGCTCAGCTTTGCGCGGGTCTATGAGCAGGAAGCCTCGGTAGTCGTGGCCAACCTCGGCAGCGCCGCCGCCGGCCAGCCGGCCGTATCACTGGCCGTGTCGTCGTTGACGGCGGGCTCTTATCAGGTTACGGAGCTGTACTCGGGGCAGTCGGCCGGGCAGGTAACGGTGGACGCCCAGGGCGGCTTCAGCGGCTGGAGCCCGACGCTGCCGGCGCTGGCCGGCAACCAGACCTGGGTGCTGCAGCTGAAATCGACTTCGCCAACGCCTACCAAAGCGGCCGCCAGCCTGGTCCTGGCGCTGTATCCCAATCCGGCCGGCAGCCAGGTTCGGGTCGAGCTGGCCCAGGCCTCCCCGGCCAAAGCCCAGCTCAAGGTGTACGACCTCACCGGCCGCCTGCTGCACACCATTCCCTTTGCCGGCCCCAGCCACACGCTCGACACCCGCGCCTGGGCCAACGGCACCTACTTCCTGCAGGTGCAAAGCGGCAAAAGCAGCTCGGTGCAGCGGCTGGTGGTAGCCCACTAACCCGAACCTGACCAGCCAGGAGCAGGCCCGCCGGAATCCGGCGGGCCTGTTCTTATTTTACCAGCTGGTTGCTCACGGCCCCCGTTTGCTTGTCGACGTTGAAGGCCGCTTTGTTGGGCAGGCGCCGGGCCCAGTCGGTGCGGGGCACCAGCACCTGCCACTGCGGGCCGGCTTCCCGCACCCGGGCCGAGTCGAGCTGGTAGAGGGCCGCGTTGGGCAGGCTCCGCACGTAGCTGGCGACGGCCGCGCGGGCCTGGTCGGCCGACGGGGCAGCGCTGACGGCGGCGGGCGTTTCCGAGACGGTGGGCGCGCCAGCAGCGGATTGGTCGGCGGCCGGCGGCGTGGTCTGGCAGCTGCCCAGCAGCAGGCCGGCGGCCAGCAGAAAACAGGAAGAGGCTTTTTTCATGCGCCAAAGAACGGCAGAAGCCCCCTGCCCGGGCGCCCGCAGCGCGGTCATTCATCATTGGATCAAACAAAACCGCCGGAGCATGCGCCCCGGCGGTTTTGTTTGATCGGGCGGGCTACGGCCTACGCCTGCCCCCGCAGCGGGGCCGACTGCAGCGCGGTCAGCACCGTGCGCAGGCCCTGCTCGGCATCGGCGCCGAGGTGGATGCGCAGCGTGCGGCGGTGGTAGTCGTGCAAAGCCTGCAGGTCGCCGGCGGCCTGGGCATTCTTGAACGTGCCGAAGGTGTAGGAACGGCCGGGCAGCGCCAGATCCACGCTTTGGGAATGGTCCTGGGTGAGCTGCACGAACAAACCCTGGTCGGGGCCGCCCTTGTGGTACTGGCCGGTGGAGTGCAGAAAGCGCGGGCCGTAGCCCGACGTGGTAGCCAGCTGCAGCTGCTCCTGCACCTGGGTGCGCAGGCTCTGCAGGCTCTCGTTCAGAGCTTCCGACTCCGTGACGTAGGCCTGGATGTTCATAAAGTCGCCGGGGCGGGCCTGGGCGAAGAAGTTGTGGAGTACTTCGGCCGCATTCTGGCCGGTGACGGCCGTGTAGTAGGCCACGCCGGCTTCGGTGACTTTCGGGGCCTCCCCTTCGGGCAGGCGGCCCTGCTCCTGCACCACCTGCATCAGGCTGTCGGTAGCCGTTTTGGCGGCCTGCACGTTGGGCTGGTCGAAGGGGTTGATTCCGAGCACGGCGCTGGCCACGGCCGTGGCCACTTCCCAGCGGAAGAACTCGGCGCCCAGGTCCAGCGCCTCGTCCATCAGAATGCGGATGATGGGGTGGCCGGCGGTTTCCAGGGCCAGCAGCGTCGTCCGGTTGTCGACATCAGCGTCGGTCTTGTAGCCCACGTACACGAATACGCGGTCCTGGCCGTAGACCTGCGGCTCGCGGGCCGGCTCGCCGGCGATCGGCAGGATGCCCTTGCCTTCCTTGCCGGTGCTTTCGGCAATGAGCTGCTCCAGCCACAAACCCAGGTCGCTGAGCGACTCGGGCACAATCAGGGTGAGCTTGTCGCGGCCTTGCTGGGCCAGCACGCCCAGGGCCACGCCCAGCGCCAGGCCGGGGTTGTGGTCGACGGCCCCGTAGGCGCCGGTGGCGCGCATCATGCGGATGGCGCGCTCCAGGATTTCGCCGATGTTGAGCCCGTACAGCGCCGCCGGCACCAGTCCGAAGTACGACAGCGCCGAGAACCGGCCGCCCACTTCGCTGAAGTTCAGAAAGATGCGGCGGTAGCCCTGCTCGGTGGCCGAGGTCACGAACTTGGACCCCGGGTCGGTAATGGCCACGAAGTTCTCGCCGGCCTTGTCGCCCTTGATTTGCTTGAGCCGGTCGTAGAAATAGTCGCCAAACGCCAGCGGCTCGGCCGTGGTGCCCGACTTGCTGGCCACGATAAACAGCGTGTCGGCCAGCGGCACCGACTCCTCGATCTGGCGCACCGTGCCGGGGTCGGTGGTGTCGAGCACCGACATGGGCAGGCCCTCGGCGCTTTTCTCAAACGACTCTTTGAACACAATCGGGGCCATGGTGCTGCCGCCCATGCCCATTACCACCACGTGCTTGAAGCCTGCGGCCTTTACTTCCTGCACAAACTGCTCGATTTCGGGCACGGCGCCCACCATCGTTTCGGCCACGCGCAGCCAGCCCATAAACGAGCGGATGCTGTGCTGCCCGGCTTCGTCCGGCACCCACAGGTCAGCTTTCTTGTCCCAGAAGCCAGTGGTGAAGTCTTGGGCATTGAGCTCCTGAAGCTTGGCGTCGACGGCGGGCTGGTACGGGCCCAGCTGCAGGGTTTGCCCGGTCACGGTGGCCTCCGTGGCCAGGGCGCGCTTCTGCTCGATGGACTGCATCAGCTTGGCGAAGGGCTCCTTGAACTTGGTGGCGCCGTCTTCTTCCAGGTGCTGGGTCAGGACTTCCAGGTCGAGGCCCAGCTCGGGCAGGCGGCGCAGTACTTCGCGGGTCTGGTCGAGGTTGTCTTCCAGCGTCACGGCCACCTGGCCGTGGGTGCGGAACAGGTCCAGCGTCTCGACGGGCACGGTGTTCACCGTGTGCGGGCCGATGAGGCCGTCGACGTAGCGCAGGTTGTCGTACTTGGGATTTTTGTTGCCGGTGCTGGCCCAGAGCAGGCGCTGGGTTGCGGCACCTTCGGCCGCCAGGGCTTCCCAGCGCGGGCCACTGAAAATCTGCTTGTAGAGCTGGTAGGCCTGCTTAGCGCTGGCCAGGGCCACCTCGCCCACCAGGCTTTGCGCCAGCTCTCCTTTCTCACCACCGGCGGCCGCCATCGTTTCCAGCTGGGGGTCGATGAGTACATCGATGCGGGAGAGGAAGAAGCTGGCCACCGAGTCGATGCGGCGGAGCGGCCGGCCGGCTTTCGCCCGGTCTTCGAGGCCCTGGATAAAGGCTTCGGCCACCAGCTGGTAGCGCTCCAGGCCGAAAATCAGGGTCACGTTCACGTTCACGCCCTCGGCAATGAGGCGGCGGATGGCGGGCAGCCCTTCGAGGGTGGCCGGCACCTTAATCATCACGTTGGGCCGGTCCACGGCTTGCCAGAGGGCCAGGCCCTCGGCGATGGTGCCGTCGGTGTCGTTGACCAGCTCGGGCGATACTTCGAGGCTCACGTAGCCGTCGGAGCCGTGGTCGGGGCCGTCGTAGAGGGGGCGAAACAGGTCGCAGGCGGCCTGCACGTCGGCCACGGCCAGGGCGGTGTAGATTTCGTCGGTAGTCTTGCCCTGCAGGGCCAGGGCCTTGATGGCCGAGTCGTAGTCGGTGCTGTCGCCGATGGCCTTGGCGAAGATGGCCGGATTCGAGGTCACCCCGCGCAGGGCTTCGTCGGTGATGCGGCGCTGCAGCTTGCCGTCGATGAGGATGGGGCGGCTGATAAAGTCCAGCCACAGGCTTTGGTCGAAGTCGCGGATAGCAACAAGTGGGTTCATAAACGTCAGCTTTGGGAAAGGCCAAAGTTCAGGAAAGAAATGATGGCGCTCCGTATGGGCCCGCCAATTTTCTCGGAAAGAAGCTTGGCCCGCCTGAATTTATGGGTGCGGGCCGCGCTGGCGGGTGCATCTACCGCCGGGGTTCTGCGTACTTGCAGCCAACTACCCCGCGCCCCTCTCCCGCTATGAAGCTCTTCGTTTATACTGCTCTCGACTCCGTTAACCGCGCTAACCTGCGCCAGCAGCTGCCGCCCACCCTTGAAGCCGTATTCGCCAGTGAGCTGCCGCAAGAGGCGCAAACGGCCGAATTCCAGGCCGCCGACCTGCTGCTGGGCAACCCGCCGCCGGCCTGGTTTGCGCCCCTGGCCCCGAAGCTGCAGTTCTGGCAGCTCGACTCGGCCGGCTTCGAGCGGTACGCGGCCCTGCGCCTGCCCTTCCCGGTAGCCAACGTGGGCGACTACTTTGCCTGGCCCTGCGCCGAAACCATCGTGGCGGGCATCCTGGCTTTGTACCGGCACATTCACGAGCTGACCCGGCTGCAGAGCCAGCACCGGTGGATGGGCGCGCCCATCCGGCCCCGGCTGCAGCTGCTGCGCCACAAAAAAGTCATTATCCTGGGTGCGGGTGCCATTGGGCGGGCCGTGCACCAGCAGCTCAGCGGCTTCGACTGCCGGGTGCAGCTGCTGGCCCGCACCAGCGCCCTGGCCGAGCTGCACACACCGGAGCAGCTGCGGGCCGCGCTGCCGGCTACCGATCTGGTTATCAACTGCCTGCCGGGGACCGTACCGGGCTTTTTCTCGGCGGCAATGGTGGCCGCCATGCGCCCGGGCAGCGTGTACGCCAGCATCGGCCGGGGCGCTACCACCGACGAGCCCGCCCTGATCCGGGCCCTGCACAGCGGCCACCTCGGCGGCGCCGTGCTCGACGTGACGGCCGTGGAGCCCCTGCCCGCCGCCAGCCCGCTCTGGACGCTGCCGAACGTTATTCTGACCCAGCACTCCGGCGGCGGCCAGCAAAACGAGGATTGGGGCAAAGTCGACCTGTTTCTGACTAATCTGCGCCGGTTTCAGGCGGGTGAAGAGCTGGAAAACCTCGTGGATTTAAGTCGGGGGTATTAGCAGGGAGAAAACCAGAACGTCATTCCGAGCTTGCCGAGGAATCTCGCGTGCTGATGTCAGGCTAGCAATCCAACGTCAGCACGCGAGATGCGGCGACTTAGCGGACGCCAGATGAGCATGACGCGCTGCTTAAAAGGAGTAAAAGGGAAAGACCCGGCTGATGCATCAGCCGGGTCTTTCCCTTTTTCAGAATTAACGAAGCTAGATTTTCTCGGGCAGCAGCAGGGCGTCTTCGAAGTTGCCCCGCACGGCTTTGTCGCCCTGGGTTACGGCCTCCACCAGCAGGGCGCCGCCCACGAAAGCGCCTTTCCAGGACTCGCCCAGGCCGCCGAACACTTCTTCCCGGTCGCCGCGGGAGCGGAGCTTATTCACGCCCACCTTGAAGGCGCGCACTTCCTTGGCGGTGCGGGCGGCCCACTTCGCGTCGTCGGAGGCCACGGCGGCTACCAGGGCGCCGTTGCTGATGTTCATCTCGCCTACCAGCTCCTCGACGCGGTCGACCAGGATGATGGAGTCGATGGGGCCGAAGGGCTCCTTGAAGTACAGCTCGCTCTGCCGCGGCAGGTTCACCAAAGCCCGCGGGGCGCGGTAGGCGCTCATGTCCTGGCCGGGCAAAAACAGGCTCTCGTCGAGCTTGCCTTCGTAGATGGGCGTGGCGCCGGTTTTCAGCGCATCGGCGTACAGCCGGTCGAGGTCTTCGGCCTGGGCCCGGTTGATGACGGGGCCAAAGGCCAGCTCGGGCAGCTTGTCATCGGCGTTGTCGACCAGCGTGGGGTTGCCCACTTTCAGGCTCTTGATGGCGTTCCAGTAGGTTTCGACGAACTGCGGGAACAGGCGGCGCTCCACCACGAAGCGCACGTAAGCCGTGCAGCGCTGCTTGCCGTAGTCGTAGCCCTTCTTGAGCTGGTCGGCCAGGCTGTCCCAGTCGCTGTAGTCCCAGATGCCGTAGGTGTTCACGCCTTCCATTTCGAGCATGTAGCGCTTGTCCTGGGAGGCCAGGGCGTCGGCGATGTTGCGGCCGTTGTAGCGCCCGCCCACGAAGGAGATGCAGTCGACGGCGTCGTTCTTCACCAGCACTTCGCTCAGCTCCCCGCCCGAGCCGCTGACCAGCGTGACGGGCAGCCCGCAGCGGCGGGCCAGGGCAAACGACAGGCTCAGCGAGATAAAGCCCCCGTCGGTGGGCGTCTTGGCAATGACCGAGTTGCCGGCCAGCACCTGCACCAGCACCGCGTGCAGCAGCACCGAAAACGGGTAGTTCCAGGAGGCAATGTTGCTCACCAGCCCCAGCGGGGTGCGCTTGCCCAGCATGCCTTCGATGGTATCCACGTACCACTGGGCGCCGTCGATGCAGCGGTCGATGTCGGTGAAGCCGAGCTTGTAGGTTTTGCCGATTTCCCACATCACCAGCTTGCCGATCAGCTCCACGTGCTCGCGCAGCTGGTTGAGGCAGTCCTGCACTTTGGCTTTGCGCTCGTCGAGGTCGGTGGCAGCCCAGGCGGCGGCTTCGCCCTTGGCAAAGCGCACGGCGCGCAGGGCCGTGTCGTGGCCGAGCATCGGCATCCAGCCCAGCTGGGTGCCGTCGATGGGCGAGGTGAACTCGCGGGGCGTGCCGATTTCCTGCCAGCGGCCTTCCAGCAGGTTCAGGAATTTACCGTCGGCCGAAAAGACTTCGGGCGTAACCGTTTTCATCTGGCTCAGCAGGCTGCTGAACTCGACCTGGGGGGAAATGATTTTGGGCATGGCGAAAGAAAGAGGCAGCAAAGGTTGGAACCCTCCTACAAGCAGCTTAGCGCAGATTAGTTTTCGGCGGCGGGGGCTACTAAACCCCGCTGGGCCGAGGCCGTCTCGGCGGCGTAGGCCAGCAGGCTTGCCACCTGGTCGGCGGAGCCGATAAACAGCGGGCTGCGCTGGTGAAAGTCGGTGGGCACGATGTCGAGCACGGGCGTGGTGCCGGCGTAGGCCAGGCCGCCGGCCTGCTCGATGAGGAACGCCAGCGGGAAGCCTTCGTAGAGCAGGCGCAGCTTGCCCTCGGGCGTCTTTTTGGTGGGCGGATACAGGTAGATGCCGCCCTTGAGCAGGTTGCGGTGGTAGTCGGCCACCAACGAGCCCACGTAGCGGCCGCTGAGCTGGTCGCGCTTGCACTGGGTCAGGTACTCGCGCACGTACGCGGGGTAGTCGAACCAGTAGCCTTCGTTGCAGCTGAACACCTGCCCGGCCCGCGGGATGCTGATGCTGGGGTGGGACAGGAAAAACTCGCCCAGCGAATTCTCATACGTGAAGCCCACCACGCCCGCGCCGGTAGTGTACACCATCATGGTGCTGGAGCCGTAGAGAATATAGCCGGCGGCCACCTGGGCGCGGCCGCCCTGCAGAAAGTCTTCGCGGGTAGCCTGCTGCCCGGCGGGCGACACGCGGCGGTAGATGCTGAAGATCGTGCCGATGCTCACGTTCACGTCGATGTTGGAGGAGCCGTCGAGCGGGTCGATGGCTACCACGTAGCGGCCCTGGCAGTTGCCGGTATGGATGATGTCGTCCTCTTCCTCGCTGAGCACGGCGCAGGCTTCCTGCCCGTTGGTCAGGGCCCGGATAAAGCGGATGTTGGCTTCCACGTCGAGCTTCTGCTGCTGCTCGCCCTGCACGTTTTCCTGGCCCATGCTGCCGATGATGCTGCTCAGCCCCGCGCGGTTGACGTCCCGGTTCACGATTTTGGCCGCCAGGGCCAGGTCGCGCAGCAGCTGGCTGAGCTCCCCGGTGGCGTAGGGAAAGTCTTCCTGCTTGCGCATGATAAACCGGTCGAGGGTGGTGCCGACCGGCAGGGCCAGGGTGTTTTCGTGGGGCGTACTCATGGGCTGAGGAGAGAGGGGAACGGGGTGGGAATGGTACTATAAGGCCGGCTCACCCCGAACAGAGGAGAGAAACCGGCCGGGCGGGCAAGAAACCGGGACTTCGCTTTTGACTTCCGGCTGCTTCTGCGACTGCCAAAGTACAACCTGCCAGCCTTTGCCGGCATCTTTCATCTGCACACCCCCTACTTCAGGGGGACTGCGTTGGGCGAGCCGTCGGGCCTGCTGGGCTGGCAGATGGTGACGGGGCCCTTGACGACGGCGGTTTTCTCGTCGGCCTGCACGCGCACGGTCAGCGCTTCCACCGCGATTTTGTCGTCCACGCTCCTGCCGTCCCGGATATGGACTGCACGTCCTCCGTTTTGTTGTTCTGCTGGCCGTTGGAGTGGGTGTACACCAGGTCGGCGGCGCAGAACTTATCCAGCAGGGCGTAGTCCTTTTTCACCTGGGCCTCGAAGCGCGGCCGCTCCAGGCCCACTACTTCTTTCACGGCGGCCATCTGTTTCCTGGATTGGGCAAACGTGAGAGCCGGCAGCGCCAGCAGCAGCAAAGCCAGCAGCAAGGGCAGTTTTTTCATAGCGCCGGGAGAAGACAATTCGGGAATTAGTACGCGTTGCCGTCGGCGTCGAAGTTGACCATCTTCATGCGGGGCGCGAAGAACTGCATCAGCAGCCAGGCCGTCAGGTAGGCCCCGCCGCAGATCAGGAACATGATGAAGTAGGCCTTGTCGAGCTGGCCGATGCTTTCGTAGTAGACGAACATGCGCTTCTGCACCAGGGCCGTGAGCAGGATGCCGCCCAGGCCGCCGGCCATGCCGCCCAGGCCCGTCACCGAGGCCACGGCGCGCTTGGGAAACATGTCGGAGGCGGTGGTGAAGATGTTGGCGCTCCAGGCCTGGTGGGCCGCGGCGGCAATACCGATAACGAGCACCGCCAGCCACATGTCGATGCGGCCCAGATACTGCACCGCCACGATGGGCAGCACGCAGAAGGCAATGACCAGCATGGCCGTTTTGCGGGCCCGGAAGGCCGGCATGCCGGCTTTGATGAAGCGCATCGGCAGCCAGCCGCCGCCCACGCTGCCGATGCTCGACAGGATGTAGACAATGGCCACCGGCAACGACACCTGGGTGCCTTTCAGCCCATACTGCTTGTTGAGGAAGTCGGGCAGCCAGAACAGGTAAAACCACCAGATCGGGTCGGTGAGGAACTTGCCGAAGATGAAGGCGTAGGTCTGCCGCACTTTCAGCAGCTGGCTCCACGAAATCTTGGGCTGGTTTTCGACGGCCACGGCGGCCAGGTCGTCGACGTCGGTGTGGATGTAGTCAAACTCGGCTTTGGTGAGCCTGGCGTGGCGGGCAGGCACTTCGTAGTAGATAAACCACAGAATCAGCCACCCGAAGCCCAGGGCGCCGGTGATGAGGAAGGCCCACTTCCAGCCGATGGTTTCGGCAATGAGCGGCACCGTCAGCGGGGCCACGATGGCGCCCACGTTGGAGCCCGAGTTGAAGATGCCCGTGGCCAGGGCCCGCTCCCGCTGCGGAAACCACTCAGCCGTCGTCTTGATGGCGGCCGGAAAGTTGCCCGCTTCGAACACGCCCAGAAACGCCCGGGCCACGCTGAAGCCGATGGTGCTGCTGACCAGGGCGTGGCCCATGGCCGCCAGGCTCCACAGCAGCGTCGACAGCGCGTAGCCCAGCTTGGTGCCCAGCCGGTCGATGATGCGGCCCACGCCCATCATGCCGAAGGCGTAGGCCACCTTGAAGGCCAGCTCGATGTTGGCGTAGTCGCCGGAGTTCCACCTGAACTCGGTTTCCAGGTAGGGCTTGAGCAGCGAGATAACGGCCCGGTCGAGGTAGTTGATCGTGGTGGCAAAAAACACCAGCCCGCAGATGGTCCAGCGGTACTTGCCGATGGTCTGGTTTACCGTGGAGGAGGGGGGCGGAGCAGCGGCGGGAGTCTGGATCATCGAAACAGGAGTCAGAGGGCGGAACTACGGCCGCGCCAAGGGGCGGCGGCCGGTACTCGAAAGCTTACTTTTTCAGCGTGCCCACGAAAGCCAGCAGGCCGGCAATCTTCTGGGTCAGGGCCGCGGTATCGTCGGCGTCCCTGAAGAGCTGGGAGCCCATGCCCACCACATTCACGCCGGCCCCGAACCACTCGCGCAGGCTGTCCTCGGTGGGCTCCACGCCGCCCGTCACCATCAGCGGCACGTTCGGCATCGGCCCGCGCAGGCTTTTGACAAAGCCGGGGCCCACCACGTTGCCGGGGAAGATCTTGACGATGGCCGCCCCCAGCCGGGTGGCCTGGTAGACTTCGGAAATCGTCATCGTGCCCGGCAGCCACGGGATGCCGTGCCGGTGGCAGACTTCGGCCACTTCGGCCGTCAGGCAGGGCTGCACCACGAAGTCGGCGCCGGCGGCAATGAAGCGCTCCGCATCCTCGGCGGTGTAAATCGTGCCGATGCCCAGCAGCAGCTCCGGGCACTCGGCCCGCACGAACCCGACCAGCGCGGTGAAGACGTCAAAGGCCTGCTCGCCGCGGTTGGTGAATTCGAACACCCGCAGGCCCGCCGCGTAGCAGGCCCGCAGCATGCGCTGGGCGTAGGCCGCGTCGGCGTGGTAGAACACCGGCACCACGGGCGTGCGCAGCACGGTGTCGAAAGCTTGGGCGGGCGTAAATCGGGGCATGTTTTGGTTTTTGGTTATTCGTTTTTGGTTTTTGGCTATCGTTCCGGCAGTATTTGGGCTGAGAGCCAAAAGTCACCCACTAAAAACCATCTGGTTATTCATTTTTGGCCTTCGTTCCGGCGTTGGCATTGGGGCCAAAAACGAATAACCAAAAACGCGCTTACCGGACCAGGCGGCCGGTGGTATTGCCCAGCATGATGTGCTCGACTTCGGCGGCCGTAATCAGGTTCACGTCGCCGGGAATGGTGTGCTTGAGGGCCGAGGCTACCACGGCGAAATTCAGCGCCTCCCGGGTGGTGGCGTAGTGCAGAGAGCCGTAGATGAAGCCGCTCAAAAAGGCGTCGCCGCCGCCGATACGGTCCACCACGGGGGTGATGTCGTAGTAGGGCGTTTCGACGTAGGTGCCGTCGTAGAGCAGGCCCTTGATCCGCTCGTGGGAGGCGCTCTGGGTTTTGCGCCTGGTCGAAATCACCCGCCGGATCTGCGGAAAGCGGGCCATGAGCTGCGCGGCCATCGAGGCGAAGCTGTTTTCGGCCCCGGCCGCGGCCTGGATGCCGAACAGGTCGGCGGCATCGTTTTCCGAGCACACCACCACGTCGCAGCCGGCCACCAGCGCGGGCATCACGTCCTGGGCGCGCGGCCCGTACTGCCACAGGTTGCGGCGGTAGTTCACGTCGGCCGACACGGTGAGGCCCAGCTGCCGGGCCACGCGAATGGCATCCGCCGTAGCCCGGGCGGCGGCGGCCGAAATGGCGGGCGTGATGCCGGTCCAGTGCAGCCACTGCGCGTCTTTCAGGATTTCGGCCCAGTCAAACGATTCCGGGTCGAGGTTGGCAAAGGCCGAGTCGGCGCGGTCGTACACCACTTTGCTGGCCCGCAGCGAGGCGCCCACTTCCAGAAAGTACAGGCCCAGGCGCTGGCCCTGAAATACGCAGTGGTCCATGTTCACGCCAAAGCGGCGAAACTGCGAGGCCGCGGCCTGGCCCAGCTCGTTGGCGGGAAAGCAGGTGACGTGGGCCGCGGGCACGCCCAGGCCGGCCAGGGCCGCCGCCACGTTGGCGTCGCCGCCGCCGTAGTTGACTTCCAGCGTGGCGGCCTGGGCAAAGCGGTAGTTCAGCGGGGGCGAAAGCCGCATCATGATTTCCCCGAACGTGACGACTTGCTTCATTTTTTTGGGGGGGGGCTTGACTTTTTATCGCCTGTCATCCTGAGCTTGCGAAGGACCTTATCACGCTTGCACGAGTCGTAACTACGCTAATCGTTCAATTGGCAGAAGGTCCTTCGCTTTGCTCAGGATGACAGGAGGTTTTGATATTTCTTACGCCAACTCCGACGCCACCACCGCTTTGGGCACGGCACCGAAGCCGAAGTACTTTTTGGCGTTGCCGTAGCAGATGTTCTGCACGATCTGGCCCAGCAGCGCCATGTCGTCGGGCAGCTCGCCGTTTTCCACGTCGGTGCCCAGCAGGTTGCAGAGCACGCGGCGGAAGTACTCGTGGCGCGGGTAGGAAAGAAAACTGCGCGAGTCGGTGAGCATGCCCACGAACTGGCTCAGCAGCCCCATGTTCGACAGCGCGTTGAGCTGCTTTTCCATACCGTCCTTCTGGTCGAGGAACCACCAGCCGGAGCCGAGCTGCACCTTGCCCGCCACCGAGCCGTCGTTGAAGTTGCCGACCATCGTGGCCATCAGCTCGTTGTCGCCGGGGTTGAGGTTGTAGAGGATGGTTTTGGCCAGCTGGTCCTCGCTGTCGAGCCGGTCGAGGAAGGCGGACAGGCGGCGGCCCTGGGCGAAGTCGCCGATAGAGTCCCAGCCGGTGTCGGGGCCCAGCGCGCGCAGCATGCGGGAGTTGTTGTTGCGCAGGGCGCCGAGGTGAAACTGCTGGGTCCAGCCGCGGGCGTGATCCAGCCGCGCCAGGTCGAGCAGGATGCTTGACTTAAACGCCTCCGCCTCCGCCTGGTTCAGGGCCTTGCCGCCGCGCACTTTCAGAAAGGCGGCCGCCACCTGCCGGGCGCTAAACTCGGCCGCGTACATGCGCTCCAGCCCGTGGTCCGACAGGCGGGCGCCCAGCGCGTGGAAGAAGTCGTGGCGGAGCTTGAGGGCCGTCAGCAAGTCGTCGTAGGTCTGGATGACCACGCCGGCCGCGGCGGCCAGCTTGTCGAGGTAGGCATTGTAGGCCGGCACGTCTTCCACCGCCATGGCCTTGTCGGGCCGGAAAGTGGGCAGCACGCGCACCCCGAACGGGTCGGCGGCAATGGCCTGGTGGTGTTCGAGCGAATCGGCCGGGTCGTCGGTGGTGCAGAGCGTCTCCACGTTCATCTTCAGCAGCAGCCGGCGCACCGAATACTCGGGGGTGCGCAGCTTGGCCGAGCACTCGTCGTAGATGCGGCGGGCGCTGTCCTTGTTGAGCAGCTCGTGGATGCCGAAGTAGCGCTGCAGCTCCAGGTGGGTCCAGTGGTAGAGCGGGTTGCGCACGGTGAAGGGCACCGTTTCGGCCCACTTCTCGAACTTCTCCCAGTCGGAGGCGGCGCCGGTGATGTAGCGCTCGGGCACGCCGTGGGCGCGCATGGCCCGCCACTTGTAGTGGTCGCCGGAGAGCCAGATCTGGGTCAGGTTGTCGAACTGCTTGTCCTGGGCAATCTGGTCGGGCAGCAGGTGGTTGTGGTAGTCGATGATGGGCATCGACTGGGCGAAGTCGTGGTAGAGCTGCCGGGCCGTCTCGGTCTGGAGCAGGAAGTCGTCGTTCAAAAAAGGCTTTTTCATAGCAGTGGCAATGAAAACGAAGTGGTTGCCGCGGGCGGCAGGGTGGGTAAAGGTATTCGGGGGAGCACCGGAGCCGGGTGAGGCCCGGCGGATTTATTAACGGAAACGTTTTCGGTACCCGGCGGCAGCTCTACAGCGACACGCCGCGCTTCCAGGGGATGAAGTCGGTCTGGCCGTGGCGCACGGCGCTGACCTCCTCCCCGCTGGCGGCGCGGACAACGTAGTCCAGGATTCTGTCCCCGGCCTGCCCGATGGTTTCCTCGCCGTCGATGACCGAGCCGGGGTTGAGGTCGATGATATCGGGCATGCGCCGGGCCCGGGCCGTGTTGCTCGAAATCCTGACCACGGGCGCAATCGGGTTGCCGGTAGGCGGGCCCAGGCCGGTGGTGAGGAGCACGACATTGGCGCCCGAGCCTACTTCGGCCGTGGTCGATTCCACGTCGTTGCCGGGCGTGCAGAGCAGGTTCCGGCCGGGCTTGGTGACGAGTTCCGGATAGTCGAGCACGGCCACCACCGGGGAGCTGCCCCCCTGCGCGCCGCGCCGGCCGACTTCATGGCGCTGGTGCCCGTCTACTGGGGGCTGGCCCGCAAGTACGGTAAGCCCCTGCACTGCCTTTTCTTCCCGCCCACGGGTCCTGCCGACGACATTCCGGCGCACAATCCTCTCCCCTTCCTGACCGACCAGAACCGGCAGCTCCGGCAGCTCCTGCGGCAAAGCCCGGCCCTGATTGCTACGCTCGAAGGGCCGGAGCACCGCTTCACCTTCACCAACCCCGGCGACGACGCGCTGGTAGAAGACCGGGCCCGGCTGGGGCACGCCCTGGCCGGGTGCATGCCCGAAGCCGAATCCCTGGGGTTTGTAGACCTGCTCGACGCAGGCACAGGGCTGGGGCTGTACATGGTGCGCCGCTACGTGGAGCTGATGCGCGGCCAGCTCGACTTTACCAGCCCCCTGGAGCAGGGCTCCGTGTTTCCCGTCTGCCTGCCGCTGCACGCGCCCACGCTATGAAAACTATTCTGCTGATCGAAGATAACCGGGCGGGCCGTGGAGGTACGGTTTCGCAAGCAGGCGGCCCGCCCGGCACTGCCCGCCCGGGGCGGCGCTGGCCTTCACCGAGCTGCAGACGCGGCGGCCCGCCGAGCACCGCCTGACGCGCTACAAGAAGCGCACGCTGCTGTTGCAGGAAGGCGACGTGCCGGTGGGAGTGTACTTTTTGCGCGCGGGCCGGCTCAAAACCTTCAAAACCGCCGAGGGCAGCAACGCGTACGTGACCAGCCTGAGCGGGGCCGGCGAATACGCGGGCCACATCAACTCCCTCGACGACACGCCCTACCTACCCCCACTCGGCCGGCACCCTGGAAGAGTGCGTCATCATTTTTTTTCCGCTCCAGGGGTTCCGGGCACTGCTGGGCCAGCCGGCGGCGGCCTCCCGGCAGTTTACCGCCCTGCTCTCGCAGCACCTGGTAGCCCGCGACCAGCTACGGCTGCGGCTGGCCTACCACTCGGTGGGCAAGCGCCTGGCCGATGCCCTGATCAGCTACCCGCAGCTCTACCACCTCAATCGGGCCGAGGCCCAGCTGATTGCCATCGACGGGGGCCGCATCATCATTCCCGACCTGGGCAAGCTGCGCCGCATCCGCGGGTAGGGGCGCTTACCGCACGGCGCGCGACAGGGCGCCGATGGCTTTGCGGGCGCGGGTTTTGATGGTGCCCAGAGGAATGGCCAGCTCGTGCGCCGCCTCCGCCTGGGTGAAGCCGTTGAAATACAGCAGGTCGATCAGGTGCTGGTCGGCGGGGCTGAGCCGGGCCACCAGCTCGCGCAGGCCAATGTGCTCGGGCTGAAACGTGGGCGGGGCCGCCTGGTGCTGGGCCATGCTTTTTTCCAGCTCCTCGGTGCGGACCGCGGCCTGGTGGCGCTTGGTGCGGATGTGGTCGATGGCCACGTTGCGGCACACGTTGAGGGCCCAGGTAAACAGCCGGCCGCGCTGGGCATCGTAGCTGGCGAAGGAAAACCAGATTTTGACCATACTCTCCTGCAGCACATCCTGCGCCAGCTGCTCCTGCTTCACAATGCGCCAGATGGTGCTGTGCAGTGCCTTGCCGTAAGCGTCGTAGAACAGCGTCATGGCTGTCTCGTCGCGGGCATACAGGCGTTGTACAAGGGCTTCCTCCGTGGGCCGGAGGGATGCGGATAAGACCATAAGGCGAAGGCAACTAGCTAATGAGATGCCCAAAGCAGCCGGCGGGCTCTGAACCTGAGAACCTGATTAAGCAAAGGTCACCCGCTGCTTCAGGCAATAAAATGGCCCTTGTCAGGCCCGGCTACTGACCGCGGTCAATTTTCAGCCGCGGCAACCGGTGGGATTTCGACGGCCTGCAGCCAGTACGGGGAAAGCAGGGCTACCGTTCCCCCGGACCGGGGCCGCCGCTTATTTTTCTGATTACTTTCCCGTCAACCGCCCCCGCCCCTACCTTTGCCCGCTCTTGTATGCGGCCGCGGCCGTCCCGCCTTTTTTTGCCCGCTTTGTCTGGTTTTCGTCTTTTCCTGAAGCTTGCCGCCCTGCTGGGGCTGGCAGGCGGCCCTTTCGCGGCCCGGGCCCAGGCGCCGCTGCTGCGCGACCTGGTTATCCGCACCGATACGGCCCGCGCCGCGCTGAGCCGGCAGACGGTGCTGGTCCAGAATGAGCCCCACCTGTACTTCGCCTACCGCCAGGACGACGAAACCGCCGAGCTGCTGGTGTACCCGCAGACCTGGCGGCCCCAGACGCCGCTGCGCCTGCGCCGCTCCGCCGACTTCACCCTGCTCGACTCGCTGACGGCCGTCGGCAACCAGTATTATCGCACCAAAGTCCGCTTCAGGGACCTCACGGCCGCGCGCTTTCTGCAGCTCACGTTCGTGCAGGCCAACGACAGCGCGGGCCGGCCGCCGCGGAGCCAGACCGTGAGCCTGCTGCCCGTCACGCGCACCACGCTGGAGCTCAAGGCCACCGACCCGGAGCTGTTTATCGGGGAGGAAAAGGTGTTTGACCTGACCAGCAACAACCCCAAGAACGTGCGCGTGTCCGGTGAGTGGACCCGGGGGCAGGACATCGACTACCGGTTGGTGCAGGAACAGGGTCAGCTGCGCCTGCGGGTGGTGGCCAACGCGCTGGGGGCCCGCGTGCTCACGGTGCGCGCCCAGACCGAGCGGCCCTTCCTCACCGACAACAACCGCCGCCTGAGCTACGCGCTGGCCCCGCTGCGCCAGGAATTCGTGGTCAAGGCCAGCCGGCTGCGCTTTCTGAGCGTCGATAAAAAGGAAGGGGCTTAGGAAGCAGAAGTCAAGAGAATGGGCGTAACTTACTGTTATGCAGCCTGCTAACCGCTACTATAAGTGCAGCAAAATTTCGACCCTTAAATTCCG
>NZ_BAABDH010000014.1:0-26648 GCF_039539525.1 Hymenobacter algoricola
CCGCCCCCAGGCACCAGTGCTGCTGGCGGTGGGGCTGCAATTCGTTTTTTTGAGCACCTGCGCCACTGTTTCGTGGGAAATGGTTTCCACCAGCGCCAGTTCCACGGCTTTGTCCGCCAGCAAACGCAGGGTCCAGCGGCTGTGCCCCACCGGGGCCGGGGTGCAGGCCAGCGCCGTCACGGCGGCCCGCTGGGGGCCATCAAAACGCCGCGGGCCGCCGCTACGCGGGGCTTCGCTCAGCGCGGCTTGCCAGCCGCCTTCGTCGTAGCGGCGGCGTAGCTGGCTCACCGTCTGTCGGCTGAGGCCAACGGCTTGGCCGGCCGCCTGCTGGCCGATACCGGTGGCCAGCGCCAGCAGGGCCTGGGCGCGGCGCACCGCCCGTACCGGCCGGCGACCCGTGCGCGTAAAATTTTCGAGGGCGGCTTGGTCAGCAGCCGGCAGGATGAAGGGAGTGATTGGTCGGGCCATCTATCCCCAACGCTAACCCGCTTGTTTTGTTAACTAATTCCCCTGACTAAGCACTAGCAAGTAGCGGATTAGTGGAATTAGAAAGGTAGTATCTTGCAGGCTCTGACTAGTCGGGGTCCTCTCAGAAAACGGAAAAAATAGCACGTTAGGGAATACGGGAGTCTGACGAGAGTATATGACAAAACCCACTGGTTCCTCAGAAGCAGTGCTCCCCCGCATTTCATTCATCTAACGCCTTCATTCCGCCAGCTTGACAGGCTCCCCCACGCTTCTCATGCTGTAGTTACAAGTTAAGAACGGTCGTTTTTAACACGTAACGGCGTAGTTTCGACCCTGTTTTTCGGCTGTTGACCATTCGGCATGGACTATATTCTTTACTTACGGGCCTCCACCCTTCGGCAAGGGCAAAGCGGCCTGGGCCTGGAAGGGCAACGCCTGATTGCGCACCGGTTCATGCAATCCGGTGACCGAATCGTGGCTGAGTACATCGAGGTGGAGAGTGGCCGGAAGAACAATCGGCCGGAAATGGCGAAGGCTATTGCGGAGACGAAGGCGGTAGGTGCCACCCTACTCGTGGCCGAGATGTCGCGTCTGGCGCGCAGCGTATATTTCACCTCGAAGCTGATGGAGGAGCGGGTGCGCTTCAAGGCCTGCGATATTCCCAACGCCGACGAGTTCACCATTAACATCTTGGCGGCCGTCGCGCAGAAGGGCGCTAAGGATATTTCCGACGCAACGAAACGGGGGCTCTCAGCCAAGAAAGCACGCGGCTTTACCCTCGGCAAGCCCGAGAACTTTACGGCGGCCTCGCGGGCGCTGGGCCGAGCGGTGGTGCAGCGCAATGCGCAGGAGGCAGTGCCGAATAAACAGGCCCGTCGGTTGGCCACCTTGCTACGGCGCGACGGGCTGACACTGGCCGCCATCGCGGCAGAACTCAATGCCCACGGCTACCGCACGCGCCGGGGCAAGGAGTTTCACAAAACCACCGTGCTACGCCTGCTATTCCACGGAGCCGTCTCAGCCGTCTCTGTAGAACTGGATAAGGCAGTGGAACAATAGAATCGCGGCAGGCTATTAGGCTTCGCGAATCAACCGGTACAGCTGCTCGCGATAGGTGTCGCTCACGGGAATTTCCTTGTCTTGGAGGTAAAAGACTTGTTCCTAAATAGCCTCTTTCTTTTTAGTCAGATGCCAATTCCAGATTCCACAAGCTACGGCCATGATTCGGTCGTTAAAAGAGGCGGATTTGTTGCGNCGCGGAAATATTTGTTAGCTGCCATTAGTCGTTGCGGCGGTTTTGCCGTCTGGTATGGTTGTCAGCCCAAACTAGAAACCCCGCGTTTCCCGCTTTACTTTGCGCGTATGCCCACTGCCTCCCCGCTCCTGCCCGACTCTTTGCTGCTCAACGGCCGCGAATTCCGCTACGACGACATCAAGCGCTACCCCGCCGACAGCCCCGTGGACCTGAACGGCTACGAAGCCCGGGTGCTGGACTTCTGCCGGCAGTGGCTGAACGGCGCCCAGGAATTCGGGCTTCGCACCTCCGGCTCCACCGGCAAGCCCCAGCTCGTAACCATGCGCCG
The DNA here is from genome assembly GCF_039539525.1 of Hymenobacter algoricola. Lineage (NCBI taxonomy): Bacteria > Pseudomonadati > Bacteroidota > Cytophagia > Cytophagales > Hymenobacteraceae > Hymenobacter > Hymenobacter algoricola. The sequence goes on from NZ_BAABDH010000014.1 coordinate 2,052, forward strand.
CCGGCAGCTGGCCGCCTCCGCCCGCCGCACCGGCGACTACTTCGGCCTGGGCCCCGGCGACCGGATGCTGGTGTGCCTGAACTGCGAGTTTGTGGGCGGGCTGATGATGCTGGTGCGCGGGCTGGAGCTGAACCTGCACCTGACCATCGTGGAGCCCCACGCCGACCCGCTGGCGCTGCTGCCCGTCACGGCCCGGTTCGACTTCGCCTCTTTTGTGCCCCTGCAACTGCGCGAGGTGCTGGCCCACCACTACGCGTCCCGGCTGAACCAGATGAAGGCCGTTCTGGTGGGCGGGGCCACGGTGGAAAGCAGCCTGGAAAAGGAAGTTCAAAAGCTTAAGGTGCCGGTCTACCTCACCTATGGCATGACGGAAACCGCCTCCCACATTGCCCTGCGCCGCCTGAACGGCCCCGCCGCAACGCCCTTCTACCAGGTGCTGCCCGGCATCCACATCGACCAGGATGCCCGCGGCTGCCTCACCGTGCGCGCCGACGTAACCGACGACCGGCTGGTAACCACCAACGACCGGGTGCGCCTAGTAGACAGCCACGAGTTTGAGTGGCTGGGCCGCGCCGACTTCGTGATAAACTCCGGGGGCGTGAAGGTGCAGGCCGAAAAGGTGGAGCAGGTGCTGGAAGTGGCCCTGGCCGAGCTGGGCCTGCCCCACCGCGCCTTCGTGGCCGGCCGCCCCGATGCCCGTCTGGGCGAGCAGGTGACGGCCTTTTTGGAGGGTGCGCCCCTGCCCGAAACCCAGGCCAAGAAGCTGCTGGCCCTGCTGGGCGAGCGGCTGGAGCGCTACGAGCGGCCCCGGGAGCTGCTCTACGTGCCCCAGTTTCGCACCACGGCCTCCGGCAAGCTCGACCGGCTGAGCACCGTGCGCAGCATCACGCCGACCCCGCCCAGCTAAGCGCCGCCTGTCATCCTGAGCCTGCGAAGGACCTTCCTCCGATAAGCAGCAACCCTTTTTAGCTGAGCAAAGCCTTTTCCGCCCGATATGGGCAGGACTTTGCGCGTTGAGATGAGGGTGGCAGTGTTGAAAGAGGAAGGTCCTTCACTCCGCTACGCTGCATTCAGGATGACAGACGATTGAGGACCTCGAACTTCTGGTTCGGCCGGTTCTCAACTATGTGAAAAAAGCCTTTGCTTTGTACAACTTTCCCATTCTGCCTTTTTTTCAATGAAGCGTAACACAATTTCGGCGGCGGCCTGGCTGCTGGCCGCTCAGTTTGCGGGCGGCTGCGCCACTACCACGGGTACCACCACGGCTCCGGAGCAGGCCATTTCTGCCGCTACCACCGCAGCGGTTTCCGCCATCACGCCCGGCGCCCCGGCCCCGGCCGTGGCCACTGCGGCCGCCGACCAGGGCTTCCAGATCGTCACCGAGCAGGTGGCCGACCTGCGGCTGCTGCGCTACCAGGTCCCGGGCTTCGAGGCCCTGGACCCGCGCCAGAAGGAGCTGCTCTACTACCTGTACGAAGCGGCGCTGAGTGGGCGCGAAATCACCTACGACCAGAACTACAAGCACAACCTGCGCGTGCGCCGCGCCCTGGAAGCCGTGTGGGCCGCCAACCAGGAGCGGATTACCAACACCTCGAACACGGGCAACGTGGACCAGGCCAACAAGCTCAACATCTACACCAAGCGGGTGTGGTTCAGCAACGGCATTCACCACCACTACTCCACCAAGAAGTTTGTGCCCGAGTGCACGCCCCAGTACTTTGCCGAGCTGGTGAAAAGCGTGGATGCCAGCACCCTGCCGCTGGAGAAGGGCGAAACCGTGGACCAGTTCCTGACGGCCATCACCCCCATCATCTTCGACCCCAAGGTGGCGCCCAAGCGCGTCAACCAGGAGGCCGGCCAGGACCTGCTGACGACCTCGGCCACCAACTTCTACGAGAACGTGACGCAGAAGGAAGCCGAAGCCTACTACGCCAAGAAAATCGACAAGAAGAGCAAGACCCCGGTATCCTACGGCCTCAACTCCAAGCTGGTCAAGGACAAGCAGGGCCGCGTGTTTGAGCTGCCCTGGAAAGTGGGCGGCATGTATGGCCAGGCGCTGACGCAGGTAATCTACTGGCTGGGCAAGGCCGTGGACGTGGCCGATACGCCCGAGCAGAAGCTGGCCCTGCAGCGCCTGATCAGCTACTACCGCACCGGCGACTTGAAAACCTGGGACGACTACAACATTGCCTGGGTGCGCGACACGAAGTCCCGCACCGACGTGGTCAACGGCTTTATCGAGGTGTACGCTGACCCGCTGGGCTACCGTGCTACCTACGAGTCGGTGGTGTCGTTCAAGGACCTGGAGGCCAGCAAGCGGATTCAGGCCATCGGCGACGAAGCCCAGTGGTTTGAGGACAACTCCCCGATTCTGCCCCAGCACAAGAAGAAAAACGTGGTCGGCATCACGGCCAAGGTGATTACCGTGGTAGTGGAAAGCGGCGACGCGGCCCCGGCCACGCCCATCGGCATCAACCTGCCCAACGCCAACTGGATCCGCAAGGAGCACGGCTCCAAGTCGGTGCAGCTGGGCAACATCGTGGAAGCCTACGGCCTGGCCGACGCCGGCGGCTCGCTCGATGAGTTTGCCTACTCGGCGGAGGAGAAAGCCCGCGCCCGCCAGTACGCCGGCCTGGCCGGCAAGCTCCACACCGACATGCACGAGGTCATCGGCCACGCCTCGGGGCAGATCAACGCCAACGTGGGCACGCCCAAGGAAACCCTGAAAAGCTACGCCTCCGCCATCGAGGAAGGCCGCGCCGACCTGGTGGCGCTGTACTTCCTGATGGACGAGAAGCTGGTGCAGCTGGGCGTGGTACCGAGCCTGGAAGTGGGCAAGGCCGAGTACGACAACTACATCCGCAACGGCCTGATGAGCCAGCTCACCCGCCTGTCGCTGGGCGAAACCGTGGAGGAAGCCCACATGCGCAACCGGCAGATGGTGGCCAAATGGGCGTTTGAGAAAGGTAAAAAGGACAACGTCATCGAGAAAGTAACCCGCGACGGCAAGACCTATTTCCGCGTCAACGACTACCAGAAGCTGCGCGGCCTGTTTGGGCAGCTGCTGCGCGAGCTGCAGCGCCTGACCAGTGAAGGCGACTACGCGGCGGCCAAGAACCTGATTGAAACCTACGGCGTGAAAGTAGACCCGGTGCTGCACAAGGAAGTGCTGGAACGCTACGCCAAGCTCAACATCGCGCCCTACCAGGGCTTCATTCAGCCGCGCCTGGTGCCGGTGGAAGCCGGGGGCAAAATCGTGGACGTGAAGGTGGAATACCCCACCGACTTTGCCCAGCAGATGCTGGACTACAGCCGCAAGTACCAGTTTCTGCCGAACTACAACTAAGCGGTTTCCTTCCAGAACGTCATGCTGAGCTTGCCGAAGCATGACACGCTTTTCCGGGTTTCTATTCCTTCTGACCAACTCTAAGCCGGCTCCCCATGAAACATCTGCTACTCTCCGCCCTGACCTTTCTGCTGCTGCTTGCGGGTACTACTGTCGCGCAGGCCCAGACCACCAACGTCAACGCGGCGCGCTACGAGTACTGCGAGCTGCTGAAGACGGACTTCCTCAACGAGCCGACCAAGACCAAGGGCAGCGACATTTTCGTCGACTTCGGCTTCGGCTTCGAGAAGCTCGGCGACAGTGACTTTGCCAAGCGCGAAGTAGGGAAGATGGAAGTGTTTTCGACTCCGCTGAGCACGCTCAACTACATGGGCAAGCTGGGCTGGGACGTGGTGCAGGTGTACTCGCTGCCCAACGGCCAGCGCAACCAGCAGTCGACCCACATTCTGCTGCGCCGCCTGACCACGGCCTCCGGCCCCAAGTAAGCCAACCGCTCCCCTGCGAAAAAGCCGGCTCTCCCCGTGGGAGCCGGCTTTTGTGTTGGTTGGCCGAAGTGAAACCGGTAGTCTGGCGCCCCCCGGCCAAGCACCGCCGCTAGGCGTGCCAGGCCATTGGAATATCGGCTTCGAACTGCCCGGGGCCCGTGCAAACGCGGCCCAGCAGCCGGCCTTCCCGCTCAAAACCCAGTTTCTCGTAGAGCGCAATGGCGCGTTGGTTGCTTTCGCGCACCAGCAGCTCAACCCGCTGAACGTGCGGCAGCCGCTGGCGCACAGCAGTTAGCAGGGCCGTAAAAAGCTGATAGCCGAGCTTCTGCCCCTGGTGCCGGGGGTGAATGGCCAGGGTCAGCTCGCCCAGTACGTGGGCAAAAATGCGCAGCCCACTGCCGTAAGCGTGAATTTCGCCGGCCAGTCCTGCGCCCTCGGGCTGCTCCACCACCAGGACTACCCCGTCGGCCAGGCTGCGCGTGAGAAACGCCTGCACGTAGTCGGCGGTGATTTCGGCGGAGCTTCGGGCCAGCCCCCCACCCTGCTCCGCCACCGTGCGGTAGAGCGTTTCAATGGCGGCAGCATCCGCCAGCGTGGCGGCACGAATGGTGTAATCGGGCATGAAAGTCAGCGGAATACGAAGTGATGAGACGCCGGAACCCGACCTCGGCAGACAGGCTAATTGTCGGCGCGCAGGCCGTGCTGGCTGAAGAGGCGGCGCTTGAAGCGCAGGGTTTTGTACAGGTCGCCGAGGGAGATTTTGGCGCGCCCGTAAAACACCGGGCCGTTCAGCTCCTGCTGGAGCAGCTCACTGACGAAAATCGGCTGCCGCCAGCCCAGGCCGGTACCCAGCGAAAACCAGCGGAATAGCCGCATGTGTCCGGCCACGCTGGGCTCCGCCAGCCAGATTACCTGCTTGGGAGAGCGAAGCACCGGGCCGGCGGGCACGAAGTAGCGGGTGTAGGACTTGCCCACGCCGAGCTGCAGCTGGGTGTTGAGCTCCCAGCGGCGGGTGCGCAGCAGCACGTATTCGCCGTAGCCGGCCACGTAGCGGAAGCGCAGCTCGGTGCGGGTGGCGGGGGGCAGCTCGATGGGCAGCGGCTGGCGCGTGGGAATCGGGCTGCTGAGGAAGTACACGCCCAGGCCCGTCCGAATGCGGCCGCGCCATTCCACGCCCAGCTTCAGGCCCAGCAGCGTGACGAAGTTGCGGTTGAGAATGGAGTTGCGCACGTCGAGCTGAAACACTGGCCGCCGGTGCAGCTGGGCCGAGTCGGTGGCGTAGTCGGGACGCTGGGCGGCGGCCGGCAGCGCCAGCAGCAAAGCCCCCACAGCACCCAGTAGTTTCTTTCTGACAACCTGATTCACGCTCCAAAGGTACGGCCTGCGGCCAGAGTTGTTGACACCTTGCGGCCAGCGGCTCCTTCGCCCGGCTGTTTTGGCCGGCAGCGCGGCTCCCGCTTCATAGGCAACCGCCGACTCACCCCGGTGGTTTGGGCGCTTCACCCGGGCACGGGGCGGCTTCACCGGTTTCGGACTGTTTTCGTGGGCGGGCCCGGCTTAGCTTTGACCCGTTGTTCCTGCTATTGCGCCGTCCATGCTCACGCCCGACTTGTTGTTTTCCCTGGCCAACCCCGTGGCAATGCTGGGCTGGCTTCTGCTGGTGCTGGCCCCGCGCTGGCGCTTCACCCAGCGGCTCGTACACTCCGGGGCCTTGCCGCTGGTGCTGGCCGCGGCGTATGCCCTGCTTATTGGCCGCCATTACCTGGGCCCCCACGCCGGTACCGGCGGCTTCAGGTCCCTGACCGGCGTGGGGGCGCTGTTTCAGGACCCCTGGGCGCTGCTGGCCGGCTGGGTGCACTACCTCTGCTTCGATCTGGCGGTGGGCGCCTGGCTGGCCCGCGACGCCCGCCGGCGCGGCGTGCCCCACGGACTGCTGGTGCCCTGTCTGCTGCTCACGTTCATGCTCGGCCCGGTGGGCCTGCTGCTCTACAGTGCGCTGCGGCGCGCCTACCCGCTAACGCCAACTGCCGCCGTTGGCGTCGCCTGACGTTACTGTTCCTGGCCTTTTAACTTCCTGCTGATGAAAACGCTGACATTATCTACCTCTGCTTCCGGCAGCGCTATGGAGCAGGCCGCGGACTCCGGCTACGGGCTGAGGCACTTTCTGCGGGTGCTGCACCGCGCCAGCCCGGTGCTGTCCTGGGCGGGCTGGCTCAACGTGCCCCTTATTGCCCTGGCCCTGCTCCTGCTGCCGTTCGACGACCGGGTGGTAACGGGCCTGAACGTGTGGTTTAAGCCCCTCAAATTCGCGCTGTCCACCCTGCTCTACGTCTGGACCCTGGGCTGGCTGCTGGCCGATCTGCCGGCGGCGGCCCAACGCGCCACGCGCATCATCAGCTGGGGCGTGGCCGTGAGCATGACGGTCGAAGTGCTGCTTATTTTCCTGCAGGCGGCCCGGGGCACCACTTCGCACTTCAACGTGACCTCCGCCCTCGATGGCGCCCTGTTCGGGGTGATGGGACTCTTCATTTCGCTCAATACCGTGCTGCTGGTCTGGGTGCTTTACCTCTCGCTGCGGCATCGGCCGTTTGGCCCGGCGGCTTACGTGTGGGGAATGCGCCTGGGGCTGCTGTTGTTTCTGGTGGGCAGCGCCGTGGGCGGCACCATGATCCGCCAGATGGGCCATACCGTTGGCGCGGCCGACGGCGGGCCGGGCCTGCCGGGCCTGGGCTGGAGCACCCGCACCGGCGACCTGCGGGCGGCCCACTTCCTGGGGTTGCACGCCCTGCAGCTGCTCCCGCTGGCCGGGTGGCTGCTGGGCCGGTATTTCCCCCAAGTGAAAGTACGCCGTCAGCTGCTCGGGCTGCTGGCCTTCACGCTGCTGTACGTCGGGGCCGTGGCGTGGCTGTACTGGCACGCCCTGCAGGGGCTGCCGCTCTGGCCGGCAAGCTGATTTCAGGTCTTACTATTTCTCCTTTATCCATGAGTTCACCTCCCGTTACCGCCGTCGGCATCCCCGCTACCAGTCAGATTGCCGCAGGGTTTTCGTCGGTTGACTATGCCGATGCCTACCAGCTGCCGCTGATGGCGCATCACCCGGAGGCTGCGCCGGCAGTGGCGCAGCTGCTCTTCGGGCAGGGTCCCGGCTGGGTGCGGCACCTGCTGCGGCTGCGCGACTGGCTGGTACGCCCGCTGGGCCTCACAACCTTCCCCGCCACTCCCCTCTCCCCCGACCAGCCCCTGGTGCCGGGTGGTCGGCTGGGGCTGTTTCAGGTGTTCAGCGTCGCGGACCAGGAAGTGGTGCTGGGGCTGAACGACCGGCACCTGGATTTCCGCGTGTCGGTGTGGGTGCCGCCGACGACGCCCCGCCGGGCGGTGGTAACGACAGTCGTCCATTTTCACAACCGGGTAGGGCGCTTATATTTCGCCGTCATCCGCCCGTTTCATCACCTGGTGGTAAAGGCGCTGTTGCGCCACGCGCTGCGCAAACCGGCGGCCGGGCAGTTCACTAACAAACCGGAAGCCGGGACCTTCCGCCCCCGGTAAGGCGGCCACTTTCCTGTTCCTGCCCTGGTCACTTCCCTGTCTTTGCTTCACGGCCCTTCTTTTACCCTATGAACGACCGCCGCCTGCTGTTGCTGGGAGTGCCGCTGCTGGCCGGGCTCATCAGCCTGCTGACCGTAGACGAGCTGCCGCAGCTGCTGAATCCGGAAATCCTGGTGGTGAACCTGGCTATTTCGCTGCTGTTTACCACCGTGCTGTGGCTGGGTACCCGCACCATCTGGTTTGCGCTGCTGCGGTATTATCCCCGGGTAGAGCAGACCCGGCGGCGACTCTGGCTGCTGGCCGGAAGCTGCCTGCTGTACACGGCGGCGGCTACGGCCCTGCTCATGGCCGCGCTGCACCTGCTCATCCCGCCCTACTTTCCGCTGAAGCCCCCGACGCTGATCCGGCAGATTTCCTTCAACCTGATTCCGGCGGTGCTGGTGCTGCTGCTCTACGAAAGCATCCGGTTTTTTGAGCAGTGGGAGCACAACGTGCGCCGCGCCGAGCAGCTCACCCAGGCAGGCGTGCAGAGCCAGCTCGAAGCCCTGCAAAACCAGCTCGACCCGCACTTTCTCTTCAACAGCCTCAACACCCTGGCCGCCCTCATCGACGACGCCAACGCCCCGGCCCAGCAGTTTGTGGAGCAGCTGGCCGACGTGTACCGCTACGTGCTGCTGGCCCGCGAAAAACCCACCGTGCCGCTGGCCGAGGAGCTGGCCTTCGTGGATACTTACGTGGCCCTGCAGAAAACCCGGTTTCGCGACAACCTGCGGGTAACCCAGCACATTCCGGCCGCGCTGCTGACCCGGCAGGTGGCTCCGCTGAGCGTGCAGCTGCTGGTCGAAAACGCGCTGAAGCACAACGTGGTGAGCCGGGAGCATCCGCTGGAAGTATCCATCACGGCCGCGGCGGCTACGGGCTACCTACAGGTGCAGAACTCCTTCCGCCCCCGGCAGGCGGGCCTGGGCCCCAGCACCGGCCTGGGCCTGCAGAACACGGTGCACCGCTACGCGCTGCTACAGGCGCCGCAGCCGGTGCGCATCGAGCCGGCCGAGGCTACCTTCACCGTGTACCTGCCCTTGCTGCCCGCCCCCTGACGCCGGCTTTTCCGTAGCTTGAGCCGGCTGTTCACGCCGACGCAGCGGGCCGCTTGGGCTGGACGCGGGTCCGGGGCGGCGCCGGCCAGCGGCCACCAGATTTGCTTTTGAATTCAGTTATGACGGTTCTGCTGCTCGAAGATGAGTACCCCGCCGCCGAGCGGCTCCAGCGCCTGCTGCTGCAGGCGGCCCCCACCGCCCGCGTGGCCGCCGTGCTCGACAGCGTCGCCGGGGCCGTGGCGTGGCTCAGTGAGAACCCCGCGCCCGACCTGATCATCTCCGACATTCAGCTGGCCGATGGCCTGAGCCTCGACGTGTTCGACCAGCTGATCGTGCGCAGCCCGGTTATCTTCGCTACGGCCTACGACGCCTACGCGCTGCGCGCTTTCAAAGCCAACAGCATCGATTACCTGCTCAAGCCCATCAAGCTGGCGGAGCTGCAGGCGGCCCTGGTCAAGCTCCACGACCTGCGCACGCCCACCGCGCCGGCCCGGCAGCTCGAAGTCCTGCGCGACGCGCTGCCCCGGCCCGAGCGGCAGTACAAAACCCGCTTTCTGGTGCGCACCGGCGAACAGCTGCTGCCGTTGCCCATCAGCGCCGTAGCCTGGTTCCAGAGCCGCCACGAGGTTACGACGCTGGTCACCACCGACGGCCGCCGCCACGTGGTGGAGTACACCCTGGAGCAGCTCGAAAAGCTGCTGGAGCCCCAGCATTTCTTCCGCCTCAACCGCCAGCTTATCACCCACCTGCAGGCCGTGCAGCGCCTGCACCCCCACTTCAACGGCAAGCTCAAGCTCGACCTCTCCCCCGCCCCCGCCGACGAAGTGCTGGTCAGCAAGGAAAAAGCCGGCGCGTTTAAGCAATGGCTGGAAGGGTGAGGGGTAAAATGGTGCATTTTCGTTCTGTCATCCTGAGCAGCGCAAAGGACCGTATCAGGGTTGAGCGACACTCGTGAAAACGACTCGTTTCTATTAGATAAAGTCCTTCACAGGCTCAGGATGACAGGGCCTTTCCCACAAAATCACCTTTCGAGCCACGCCCGGAAGGCGGGGACCCGCTCACGGCTGACCAGCACGTCGCCCTCGGGGCTGGCGGGCAGCAGCACGGTTTTCAGGCGGCTGTTGGTGTAGTGAATAATGTCGTGGATGGAATCCTGGTGCACGAAGTAGGCGCGGTTGAGGCGGAAGAACTGGCGCGGGTCGAGCAGCTTTTCCAGCTGCTCCAGCGTCTGGTCGATGACGAAGCGGCGGTTTTCGCGGGTTTGCAGGAAGGTGGCTTTTTCCAGGCTGAAGAAGTAGCTGATGTTTTCCACCGGAATCACCTTCAGGTGCTCCCCCACTTTCACCACGAACTGCTTTTTGTACTGCCCCGACGGCTGCAGCTGCTGCAACACCTGCGCGAGCAGGGCCGGATCGAAGGCCGGGGTGGGCGGGGCGGCCGTACCGCGCAGCGCCCGCAGCTTGTGCAGCGCCGCCTGCAACTCTTCCTCATCAATGGGCTTGAGCAGGTAGTCGATGCTGTTGACTTTGAAGGCCCGCAGCGCGTAGGCGTCGTAGGCCGTGGTGAAGATGACGGGGCAGCGCACGTCGGCCTTTTCAAACAGCTCGAAGCTCAGCCCATCCGACAAGTGGATATCCAGAAACAGCACGTCGGGCGGCACAGGGGCCGTTTGCAGCAGCACCACGGCGGCTTCCACCGAGTCGGCAGTGCCGCGCACTTCCACCGGCGGGCTTTGGCGGCGCAGCAGGTCGGTGAGGCGGCGGGCGGCCAGCGGCTCATCTTCAATAACGAAGGCAGTCATCCTTTTTCAATGTGGAAAAGTGGGACTCAGGTGACAAATGTGGAAAATATGCGGATGAGCCAAGCACTAATTTGAGGAATATACTGTGTTGAAGTTCACGAAACGCCTACCTGATTGGGTTCCGTGTACCTTGATTTGGTAAACCAGTTCCTTGAACTCTGGCCGTCCGGCAGCGTCCTCGTGGAGACATGGTGACGAGCAGTGGTCAGGGGTTCAGGAAAACGAGGGTTCGCAGCGGCGTTACCCAAAAAATTAGCGTTTGTATAGCGTCAGACTTGGTATCGTCAACCCCTCCCCTACGGCCACTTCTTTGCCGTTGTAGCGTAAGGTGTAGCGCTCGAACTCGGCAAAGCCGCACTCATTCTTACGGAGCCGGAACGCTAGGGCGAAGGTGTCTTGGTCGGTGGGGTTGAGGTAGAGATAATATTCCCGTTGCAGGTCAGTGCCGTAGGGTAATCGGTCGCTTTCCCGTTCCAGCGGTGAAAATGACACCAGTCCATCGCCGCGTACAGGACCAGGAAACACTACTTGGCGTGTGGCGTCGTAGACTTTAACGGCATCGGGGGAGTAAATGCCCGTGCGTACATCGAGCAAGTTCTTGGAGGTATGCGCATCGAGCAACTCGAAGTTAATGCCGGCTGAATAATAAACCTTGTTGAAGTCCGGGTTGCATTTTTCGCTGCTGCCTAGTAGACTACAACCGGTGAGTAATAAGCTCACAAGAGACCATCTGTACATAGCATGCCTTGATTAAAAATTTGATCCAAAAGTTATATGGGCTGCAACACAGTCGCGGTGGTGAGCCCGTTCAAATAACGGTAATTATACGTAGCCTATCAACCAATTCGTAGCACATTTATCACACTACACTCAGCACGGGCAGCGTCACCACGAATTCGGCCGCCGTGCGGGCCACCTGCACGGGCTCGGCGGTAAGGTGGGCGTAGCGGGCCGTCAGGTTGGGCAGCCCGATACCCATGGACTCGTCGGGGCCCAGGCGGCGCAGGCGCAGCGTGTTGCGCACCTGCAGGGTTTTGGCGGCGGCATCCAGCTCGATGCGCAGGTACAGGGGCTGGCTCACGCTGGCGGCATTGTGCTTGAGGGCGTTTTCCAGCAGCAGCTGCAAACTCAACGGCGGCACGACGAAGTGAGCGGGAATCTCCCGGGATTCGGGCAGCTCAAAGCGCAGGGCTTCGCCGTAGCGGATGTGTTGCAGAAACAGGTAGGACCGGGCAAACTCCAGCTCGTCGGCCAGGGGCACCACTTCGCGCTGGCGGGCATCGAGCACGTAGCGGTACACCTGGGACAGCTGCCGGATGAAGCGCACGGCCAGCTTGGGCTCCTCCTCCACCAGCGAGGTCAGCGCGTTCAGGGCGTTGAACATGAAATGCGGGTCGAGCTGCTGGCGCAGCGACGCGGTTTCGGCCAAAGCCATTTCCTTCTGCAGCCGCTCGTTGCGCACCAGGGCCTCGCGCCAGCCCAGCAAAAACGAGCGGCTGTGCATAAACAGCGAGCAGATGACCGTGATGACCAGCGGAAACACGTAGCCGTCGATGTACTGGGCCGAAAACAGCCGCGCCGGACTCTGCTGCCGGTACAGAATGTAGCCCAGCCGCACCAGCATAATAACCACCAGCGAGCCGACCAGCGACACCACCAGCGTGAGCACCATGCGCTTGGCGGGCGCCTGCTTCCAGCCCACGTACCGGTCGAGCCAGTCGAGCGAGTAGCCGTTGGCCAGCCACAGCCCGACGGTGTAAACTGTGGTCAGCACGAAGTTCAGCAGCAGCTCCTGCGGGTTGTCGAGGCAGCGCAGGCAGGTAAGCAGGCTGATGGCCGCCGAAACGGTCAGCAGCAGCAGCAGCAGCCGCAGCCAGGGGCGCGGGGCGCGCAAGGGCGGCATCGTCGGAGCATGTTCGGGCATAAAGCAGGCCGCAGCGCGGAGGGCAGGCAACGTAGGCATGGCAAGATAAGGGCTAATTCAGGACTCGGGCCGGGCACCCCGACCCCGGCAAACCCGCGCGGGACCGGGTCCCGCCTACCCCGCGGCCCGGCCCCGCGGGGCACTCCCGGGAGCCGGACCGGCTACTTCGCCGCCTGGGCGGGCGCGGCGGCCGGCTGCTCGTAGCTTTTCAGGCGGCCCAGCACCTGCCGCTCGCCCCAGTTGGGGGCCAGCGCACTAGCGGGGCGAAAGGCGGCAAACCGGGTTTTGCCTTCCTCGAACACGGCTTTGGCCACGTCGGGGCCGCCGCCGAACATCTTGGGCGTGAAGAACAGGTTGTTGCCCTGCACGAGGTAAACGCGCGGGTTGGCCGGATTCAGGGCTTTGGCCTGCGCCAGCGTCTCCATTACCAAGCGTGAGTACTTGCCCGAGCGGGTCATGGGCGCAATACCCAGCCGCGCCTGATACAAATAGGCCTGCAGCACCAGCAGCTCCGACTCGTCGCCGCCCAGCGTGCGGGCCTGGGTTAGCGCGGCCTCGGCCTGGTCAAGGTATTTGTCCTTGGTGTCGCCGTCCTCTTTGCTCACGAAGCTGATGATGGTGTGACCATAGGCCTGGTAGTAGCGGGGCAGCCAGTCGGTGGGCACGGCGGCGGCGGCGCGCTCCAGCTTCGCCACGCTTTCCTTGAGCGGGGCCGGGTCGCCGGTGCTCATCAGCTCGGTGATGGTGGCGGCCAGCATATCGGCGTAGCCGGCGGGGGTTGGGGCGGCGGCAGCAGCGGGGGTTGGAGCAGCGGCGACGGTGGGGGCGGCGGCGACGGCAGCGGGCTTCGTTTGGGCCGAAGCGGTGACGGAAGCGGCAGCCAGGGCGAGGAGAAGCAGCGTTTTTTTCATGACAGTAAGAAAAAGAAAGGATGAAGAAAGGATGAAGAAGGAGAGGATGGCTCAAAGGTGGCCGGTAGCCGGGCCACCCGAAACTTTATGTTGCCGAAGCGTCGGATCAGGGGGATGAAGTGCCTTACTCCGGGGCCGTGGTCGTGTCGGCCGGGCGCTTTTTGTTGATGGAAATCAGCAGGGCCACGAACACCATGCGGGGCGCCGAGGGCAGCACGGCCACGCCGGGAAACTGCCCGCTGGCGTCGCGGACGGGGCCGTAGCGGTAGCCGAACACGTTCTGGCGACCCAGCACGTTGGTGCAGCTCACGTGCACGATGGTGAAGTTTTTGCGCAGCGTGGTCACGTAGCTGGCGTTCAGGCTCAGGTCCTGGAAGCTGGGCAGGCGGCCGGCGTTGTAGCCGGTAAGGTCGTTGGGGTTGTAGTAGGCCCGGGGGCTGTTGTAGGTGTAGGTGGCCCCCACCAGGGTGTGCATTTTGCCCACCCAGTACTTGCCCACCACGCTCAGGTTGTGGCGGGCGGCGAAGGTGGGCACGGCCAGCACCGGGTCCTGGCGCTGCTGCCGCCGGGTGTCGAGCAAGCCGTAGCTAATCCAGTAGTCGCCGTTTTTGATGGTCTTCTTGTCGCGCCACAGCACGTCCACGCCCCGGGCGTAGCCGGTGCCGGCGCTGCGGTAGCTGGCCGGGTCGTAGGGCGTGAGGGCGGAGGAGGGCTGGCCCGGCTCGTAGCGCACCAGGCTGGCGTAGGCTTTGGTGTAGGCCTCCACCCGCAGCGTGCGGTCCTGGTAGGTGCGCAGGTAGGTGAGCTGCAGGTGCCGGGCCCGCTCGAAGCGCAGCGCCTGGGGTGCCCGGGCGCGGAGCAGCAGGTCGTTGGCGGGCGTCTCGTAAAAGTAGCCCCAGGCCCCCGACAGCTGCGCTTTCTCGTTCAGCTGGTAGGCCACGGCCACCCGGGGCGCGGCGTTCCAGCGGTGCAGCACCGCCGAATACTCGCCCCGCCCGCCGACCCGGCCCACCAGCTTGTTGCTGAGCGTGAAGTTGACCTCGGCAAAGCCCGCGGCCCGCCCCTCGTCGAACTGAAACAGCGTGTCGCGCTGAGCCTGGTAGCGCTGCTGGTCGCGCTGCGCCAGCCCTTCCACGCCCACTTTCAGGTTCCAGTAGGCACTGGCCGAGTCGTTGGTGAGCACCAGCCGCCCTACCAGCGACTGTTCCAGCTCGCGGGCCACCTGCTGGTGTTCCTCCCCCGTGCCGGCATCCCGGGTCGTAAAGCGCTGGCTTTGCTGGTCGCGGGTGGCGGCCAGGCCGGTCTGCACCGACCAGCCCCGGCGCAGCGGGCCGCGAAACGTGGTATTCACGTAGCTGTTGCCCGATTCTACCCCGGCGGGCCGGCCGGCGGGCCACTCGGCATCGGGCAGGCGTACGCCCAGGGTTTGCCGGGTGAATTGGCCGTACAGCTTCAGCATGCCCATCTCGCCGGTTTTCTGGCGCAGCGCCACCGAGCCGCCGCCCGACTCAAAGGCGGTGAGCAGGTGCTGGGGCACGAGCCCGAAGTAGGGCCGCATGTTCAGGTAGTCGCCCGTCACGGCCACCGACGACCGCTCGGCGCGGTGCTGGTGCGAGAGGCTCAGCCCGCCCAGCGAGAGCAGCGAGATGCCGGTCTGGGTTTCCGGGGCCAGGTCCTCGGTGTTGAGCACCACCACCGCCGACAGCGCCTGCCCGTACTCGGCCGAGTAGCCGCCGGTGCTGAAGGCCATGCCCTTGAAGAGCATGGGCGAGAAGCGGCCCCGCGCCGGCACCCCCGAAAGGCTGGCGTTGTAGGGGCTTTGCAGCAGCAGCCCGTCGAGGTACTGCTTGGTTTCGCCGGCGGCCCCACCGCGCACAAACAGCCGGCCCTCTTC
This sequence comes from Hymenobacter algoricola, assembly GCF_039539525.1. Taxonomy (NCBI): domain Bacteria; kingdom Pseudomonadati; phylum Bacteroidota; class Cytophagia; order Cytophagales; family Hymenobacteraceae; genus Hymenobacter; species Hymenobacter algoricola. The sequence goes on from NZ_BAABDH010000014.1 coordinate 17,056, forward strand.
CCCGTTGCGGGTGGTGCCGGGCATGGTGTTGAAGGCCCCGGCCACGTCGGCGCTGGCCCCGGCCGTCGTCACCACGTCGCGGGCCGAGAAGACGGTGCTGCGCCGGGTGTCGCCGGCCTCGAAGGTGCCCGAGGTGATGACCACGTCGCCGAGCTGGTTGCGCACTTCCTTCAGGACGAAGGCCAGGGTTTTGGCCGTGCCATCGAGTACCACGGACTGCTCCTGGGGCAGATAGCCGAGCGTGGTAACGACCAGCGGCAGGGTGCCCGTGGCGCGGGTGCGGAAGCGGAAGCGGCCCAGCGAGTCGGTGCTGGCCCCGTCGAAGGTGGATTTGAGAAACACGTTGACGCCCGGCAGGGCACGGCCGGCGGCGTCGCGGACGGTGCCGCTGAGGGTGGTGGCGGGGGCTTGGGCGGCCAGGGGCCGCGCGGCGGTCAGCAGCAGCAGCAGCAGGGACAGGAGCAGGCGTTTCATCGGGTCAGCAGCGAAGTGATGCCCAAAGGTGAAGCGCGGCGGCGGCGGCCGAAACTAAAGGTTGCCGAAGCGTCGGATCAGGGGGATGAAGCGTAGAGGCCGATGCCTACCGCAGTTTGCCGAACGGGGTAGAGACGCATATTCGCGTCTCAATCGTTGCACGAGACGTCCGCGCCGCGCAACCGGTGTCGTTCAGCCAGAAGACGCGAATACGCTTCTCTACACGTTCGACAAGCCCCTCCTACTGACGCGAGTTTAGCAGCAGTGGTGCCACGACTTGGAGTCGTGGCACCACTGCTTGCCCCCCTCACTGGCGCGAGTTTAGCGTAGCGTAACTCGTGACCAACCATAGCGTGGAGGTTGTACCTCCACTGCCGCAACGCGGCAAACCCAGCCCCGCGCCGACTGAAGAAATCTGGGCGGCGCACCCGTTCTGGCGGGGGAGGCGCAGCCTCCCGGCAAGGTGGGGCACGAGTTACGCTACGCTAAACTCGCGCCAGTAGGGCGCCAGTAGGGCAGGGTCGGATCGGAGCAGGATGCGGGCTTACTCAGCCCACTTTCTAATTTGCAGGGTCAGGGCTCTTGCCGGCCGCTGGTCATGCTCCCACATCCAAGGCTTGGGAGTTTCTGTGGACTCACTCATATTAGACTGCGCATATTTGTCTCCCTCGTACCAGACTGCCACGACCAGCTTGCCGGTCCGCAATTCCTGAATGCAGTTAGCAGCGGCGGCGGCGGCTTCGGGCGTATCATTCTGAAAGCCTCCAAAATGGCAGTGGTATTCGGCAAAACCCACAGTCAGGCGGTCCTCTTCTTCGGAGGAAACCCACAAATTCCAGCCGGATGGGGCAAGCTGCTCGATTTGAAACTCCTCCCCTTCGATGCGTACCAATGACACCAGGTCCGGGAGCTGCTTCAGAAGGACGGCCAGACTTTGGGAAGAATAGGTAGAAAGCATAAGGCAAGGCAGATAATACCTCCCGAGCTTACCCGGTTTACTTCTGCACCCTACTCAAGTACCTTCCGAACCTACTGGAGTATGTTCCAGAACATCCCGGGTACCTTCGGAACCCACTGCTGTACCTTCCGAACCTACTGGAATATGTTCCGTACCAGCCCAGGTCTCCTCCAAACTCACCCGAGTACCTTCCGAACCTACCTGAGGACCTTCCGGAGCTACCCCAGTATCCTCCGGACCCACTCGGGTACCTTTGGAGGACACCTCAGCAGGTTCTGAGCCTTCCCGACTAGCCCCGAAACACACCGGCCCCGACTGAACAGCATCAGGCGGGGCCGGTGGTCTTCGCAGGGCTGCCTACGCGCCGGTAGTGGGCTTGGCGGGAGCCTTGCGCTGGCCCTGGCTGGCAAAGCGCACCTTGAGCTTCTCCACCGCCGCCTGGGCGCCGGGTACGTTGCTTTTGGCGGCGCTCTGGATGTTGCGGTACACCACTAGGGCATCGGTGTAGGCCTCGCCGCCGGTCTGCATCTGGGTGCTTTCCACGTCGGTGGTCAGCTGCTGGAGCGGACGCAGGATGTTGTCGAGGTCGGTGGTGGCCTGCACGTCTTCCTTCAGGGCGGCGAAGTCGACGAAGGCGGGCACGAAGGCCGGGCTCGTGGTGCCGTAGTCCTGGATGTCTTCCATAAAGCCCAGCGACCTGTCGCCCATCTTGACGATGCCCTGGCGCTGTTCCGGAGTGAGCGGGTGCAGGTAGGGCGTCAGCTCCTGGCGGATGAGGGTGAGGGCGTCGGCCACTTTCTGCTTCACGGCAGCGGGCAGCACGACGGAAATGCGGTTACTCATAAGAAATGGGGGTTAGAAAGTGAGAAATGGTAAGCGCACTTACCCCCGGCAGGCGTGTACATACAGGGATATCAATAGGATAATCGGAGCGTGGGGAAAGATGCGTAATTCCGGCCACTTCGCCAGGGTGACGGGGCTGGTTTCTGAACCCGCCGGCCCCGGGCGGCTGTTTACCCGGTTCCACCCCCGGCCTTTGTATTTTTGCCTATGCTCCGCCCCCTGCTGCGCCTCGCCGGCCTGCTTCTGCTGCCCCTGCTGCTCACCCTGCTGCTCACCCTGCGGCCCACCGCGGCCCCGGCCCAGACCTTCGCCCCGGCCGCCGACCAGTACTTCACCGACGCGCTGGCCCTGCTGCGCGAAAATGCCGTCGGCCGCCGGCAGGTCGACTGGCCAAAGCTGGAGCAGCAGCTGCGGGCCCGGGCCTTTCAAGTAGCCACCATTCCCGAAACCTACCCCCTGCTGCGCCTGGCCGTGCAGGCCCTCAACGACCACCACAGCACCTTCGTGCCCCCGGCTGCGCTGACAACCGCCCAGCTGCCGCTGACGGCCCCCACCCGCCGGGCGGCCCCCGATACCGTGGCCGGTCCCGCCGACGTGGGCTACCTGCGGGTGCCCCCGTTCAAGGGCACCGACGCCCAGGCCCGGCAGTACGTGGCCCGGCTCCGCGACCAGCTGCAGCGCCAGGACCAGCCCGGCCTGCGCGGCTGGGTCGTGGATTTGCGCGGCAACCCGGGTGGTAACCTGTGGGTGATGCTGGCCGCCCTCGGGCCGGTAGTGGGCGAAGGCGTGCTGGGCTATTTTGCCCCCGGGAAAGGCCGGTTTGAGGCCTGGGGCTACCGGCAGGGCCGCGCCTTTACCGGCCGCACGCCCTACCCGCTGCTCGCCGAGCCCTACCAGCTCCGGCAGCCCGCCCGGGCCGTGGCCGTCCTCACCGACGGGCGCACGGCCAGCTCCGCCGAGGCGCTGGCCGTGGCACTGCGGGGGCGGCCCGGCACCCGCAGCTTCGGGCAGCCCACGTTCGGTATTCCCAGCGCTACCACCACCTACCCCCTGTCCGACGGCGCCCTGCTCAACCTGACCACCGCCTACTTCGCCGACCGCACCCGCCGCGTGTACGACGCGCCTCTGGTGCCCGACGAGGCGCTGGCTCCCGGCCAAACCCTGAGCCGGGCCGTGGAGTGGGTCCGGGCCCAGGCGCAGCCCTGACTCTAGATTAAAATACTCCCCCGGCCGGCGCTACAGCGCGTGCTGGCTGTTCTTGACCAGCAGCAGCAGGCGCTGGCGGCAGTGGTAAAGCTGGGCCTTCACGGTGGTGACGGCAATGCGGAGCTCCTGGGCAATTTCGTGGTAGCTCAGCTCCTCGAAGTAGCGCAGCGTGACCATCTGGGCGTGCTTGGGCGGCAGCTGGGCCACGGCCTGCCGCATCAGCCCGATGCGCTGGGCCCGGATAATGGCTTCCTGGGGGTTGAGGCCGTGGTCGTGGAAGTCCATTTCGCGCAGCTCCCCGTCGGCATTGAGCAGCAGCGTGCCCATGGGCAGGGTCTGGGGCGAGGTCTTGCGCTTGCGCAGGAAGTTGATGGCCGTGTTGGTGGCAATGCGGTACAGCCAGGTGCTGAAGGCGTACTCGGCGCGGAAGGTGGGCAGGGCGCGGAAGGCCTTGGCGAAGGTTTCCTGGGTCAGGTCGTCGGCGTCGTCGGTGCTGCGGACCATCTTCTGCAGCAAACGAAATACGGCCCGCTGGTGCCGGTGCATCAGCTCGGCGTAGGCCTTCTCATCCCTTTGCTCCACTGCGGCGCGGATCAGCTTGAAATCGTGACGGGTGGCGGGGGAAATTTCCCGGGCAGCTGGCGGCGTGGCGGCGTCCATATGTACAGTCGGCGGTGCACTCAGCCCGGGGGCCGGTTGCGGATGAAACCATGGGTGGCGGCGCGCCCTGAGTACCGGGGCAGGGCTGCGCAGCGCCCAAAGCAACGGCTTTCCTGGCCCAGCCCAACCGATACTAGACCACCCGCCCCGAACTCCCGACAGATACCCCGGATCAATCGGTTGGAATCTGCCGGCGGCCCTGGCCTTCTTCTGGTCCGCCCCTCAGCGGCAGGCCGATACGCCGGCGCAGGAAGTGCCGCCGACTGCGGCCGCGGCCGACTGCGCCAGGGTGGCGGCCCGACCCCGCCCAGCCCGCGGCGGGAGTCAGCCCGCCATCCGACCGATGAAAGCGCGGGGCCGGTCGGGAATATGTCCGGCGCGGTCGGTTACTGCCCGGCGCGCGGCTACCGTACACTATGTTTGCGCGTTGTTTGCGCGTTCCTCTCCCTGGCTTATGTCTCCCTTCTACCTGCGGCGCTACGTCACGCCGCTGATTCACGTGCTGCTCTGGGGCCTGTTCGGACTCACCCTGATTCTGCTCAATCCCCTGCTGGGCCGCATCACGGTGCCCCCGGAGTTCTGGGTCAAGCAGGCGGTGGTGTTCGGGCTCTGGGTGGCGGCCTTCTACCTCACGGCGCGCATCAGCGTGCCCCGGCTGCTGCTGCGCGGGCACGCGGGCCGGTTTGTGCTGGTGCTGCTGGCCACGGCCGCGGTGGTGGTGGCCTTGTCGCAGCTGCTGGAGGTGGTGCTGAACCTGCGGGCCCTGCTGGATCAGGCCTTCGCCGCCAACAAGGGGGCCACCGGCTGGCGCCCCTCACCCCGCTCCCCGGGCGAAGCCTCGTTCCGCTTCGATGTGAAGGGCCTGCTGACCATATTGCTGGTGCTGGGCATCAGCACGGCCGTGTCGGTGGTGCAGAAGTGGCAGCAGGACGACCAGCACCGCCGGGAGCTGGAGCAGCAGAAAATCAGCTCCGAGCTGTCGTTTCTGAAGGCCCAGATCAACCCGCACTTCTTTTTCAACACGCTCAACAACATCTACGCCCTGACGGTGATAGACGGCGAAAAAGCCCGGCAGGCGCTGCATACCCTCTCGCGCATGATGCGCTACGTGCTCTATGAGACGCCCGCCGGCACTACTCCGCTCAGCAAGGAGCTCGACTTCGTGCAGGACTACGTGGCCCTGATGCAGCTGCGCCTGACCGACAAAGTCACCCTCACCTTCGAGCGGCCCGCGCCGGGGCACGACGTGGCCGTGGCGCCCATGCTGCTGCTGCCCTTCGTCGAAAACGCCTTCAAGCACGGCGTCGATGCGGTGCAGCCCAGCTGCATCTACATTGCCGTACGCCAGCCCGAGTCCCACACCGTAGAGCTGGAGGTGAGCAACACCCGCTTCGAAAACCAGGCCGCCAGCCTCGACGAAAGCACGGGCATCGGCCTGACCAACACCCGGCGGCGGCTGGCGCTGCTGTACCCCGGCCGCTTTCAGCTGCTGGTGGCCGACCACCCCCCGACGGCTACTTACCGGGTTCACTTAACGCTGCAGGTATGACTACGCTGAAATGCTTTGCCGTGGACGATGAGCCCCTGGCGCTGGGGCTGCTCTGCCAGTTTATCGAGCAGACGCCGTTTCTGACGCTGGCCGGGCGCTACGCCAGCGCCGTGGAAGCGCTGCAGGGCCTGCACCAGCAGCCCGACATCGACGTGCTGTTTCTCGATATCCAGATGCCCAACCTGAGCGGGCTGGAGCTGGCCCGGGTGCTGGAAAACGGCCAGCCCGGCACCGGCCCCCGCGTTGTCTTCACCACGGCCTTCCACCAGTACGCCCTGGACGGCTACCGCGTCGATGCCCTGGACTACCTGGTGAAGCCCTTCAACTACGAGGAGTTTTTGCGGGCCGCCAGCAAGGCCCGCGCCTACGCCGACCTCACCCAGAGCCCCGCGGTGGCGGCAGCGCCGGCCCCGGCCGAGGAAGAGTTTATCTTCCTCAAGGTCGAGTACCAGCTCGTGCGCGTCGAGCTCAGCGACATTCTCTACGTGGAGGGCCTGAAGGACTACGTGAAGGTGCATTTGCTCGGCACGCCCCGGCCCCTGCTGTCGTTGATGAGCCTCAAGGTCATGGAGGAAAAGCTGCCCGCCCGCCGCTTTCTGCGCATTCACCGCTCCTTCATCGTGGCCCTCGACAAAATCGAGGCCGTCCGCCGCCATACGGTGCACATCGGCGCGGTGGGTATTGCCGTCAGCGACCAGTACAAGGAAGCTTTTCTGCAGTTTCTGAGCCGCTGGTCGTAGCCCGGGCAGGCGCGCCGGGGTTGAAAGGCCGGACCCACCCGCCGCCGCGGCTGGACTACCCGCTATTTTTAGCCGACTTTTGCCGGGCTTCCGCCCCGCCAGGTTCGCTGCCTCCCTTTTTGCTGCCCTATGTCTGCCCCCGTTGTTCCCCACCCGCCGGTGCGCCCGGCCACCACTGCTCCCGCCGAAAACAGGAACCGTCCCCGCCTGGGCGTGCTGTGCTTGTCGGGCAGCCTGGGCGGACTGGAGCTGAACAGCCTGAAGTTTGCGGCCTGGATGCAGCTGCGCGGCTGGGACGTAACGATGCTGGTGCCGCCCGCCACGCCCCTGGCCGAGCTGGCCCGGCAGTGGGTTGTGCCCCTGGAGCTGGTGGTGCCCCGCCGGGGTTTCCGGCTGCCGGCCGCCGCCCGCACTCTGCTGCAGCAGCTGGAGCAACGGCAGATAGATGTGCTGATCGTCACCCAAAACAAGGATCTGGGTCTGGCCACTCTGGTGAAGCTGTTGCGGCGCGGCCACCTGCACCTGATCTATCAGCAGCACATGCAGCTGGGCCTGGCCAAGCGCGACCTGTTTCACACCCTGCGCTTCCGGCTGCTCGACGCCTGGCTGTCGCCTTTGCCGGGACTGGCGCGGCAGGTGCTGGAGAAAACCCGCATGGCGCCCGGCCGGGTGCACGTAGTACCGCTGGGGCTGCCCATCGAGCAGTTTGCGCCCGGAGCCGGCAGTAAGGCGGCGGCCCGCCAGGCCCTGGAGCTGCCCGCCCAGGGCCCGCTGCTGGGCATTCTGGGCCGCCTCGACGATGGCAAGGGCCAGGATTTCGTTATCGAAGCGCTGCACCAGCTGCGCACTACCTCGCCCCACCAGGCCCGGCTGGTGATCATGGGCGAGCCGACCCGCAATGAGGGCGACACCTACCTGCACCGCCTGCGGCAGCTGGTCGCGACGCGGGGCCTGGAGCAGCACGTATTTTTCCGCGGCTTTGAGCCCGACCCCGCCGTATTCTACCACGCCATCGACATTTTCGTGCTGGCCTCCACCAGTGAAACCTACGGCATGGTAACCCTGGAAGCCATGGCCGCCGGCGTGCCGATTGTAGGCTCGGCCACGGGCGGCACCGTGGAGCTGGTGCAGGATGGCGAAACGGGGCTGCTCTACCCCTTGGGCGACGTAGCGGCCTGCGCTCGGCACATCGGCTGGTGTCTGGAGAATCCCGTGGCCACCCGGCAGCGCGTGATCCGGGCGCAGCAGCAGGTGCAGCTTTACTCCAGCCAGGTGCAGTGCGCCCAAACCGAGGCCATCATCTACTCCTTTCCGACCAAGCGTTAGGCCCTGGCCCGTTACCAGTCCCCTGCCAGATCCATTGCGGCCCGACCGCAGCCAACGTCCCACGGGCTTTAGTGAGCCGACCGCCGGACACCAACACGGCCGGGTTGCTCCTTGCGGCCTACCGACGGCCGCTTGCCTGCGTTGGCCAAGGTTAGAGGTAAGGCGCCCGCCCAGCTTCCCAGGCGTTATACCGACCAGGCAGTTAATAGATATCCCATTACCGGTCAGAAACTTACATTATTCACCTGGCAATGTAACTTAGAAAACATGACTAAGCTCAGATGATGCTAATATATGATGTATTTTACAAAAAATATAATGTAAATTATATTCAGTATGATTTAGTTTGTGTAAATTCTGCAAGGAATTCACCTCTAATCACACTTTTTATGGAACACTTCCCCACTTTTCGAGTCGTTGCGGCCTTGGCAATGGGCACGCTGCTTAGTAGCTGCGACAAAGGCAGTATCCCTGCTCCCGACCTAGCCGCTACCGGCACTGGCAATACCATTGCGGCCGCAATAGTGGTATGCCAGATAACCGGCAACGAGTATATCCTCGACTCCAACGGCAATGGGGCCTGGCGGCAGACGGCCCCTCGTAGCGAGCCCAACATGAGCCCTACTCTCACCGGGCTCGGGCGCTACCTGTACATGGACCAGACCAAGTTCATGATGACGCCCTCCGGCAAAATCCTTTCCGTATGGGAGGGCACCGACACTAATCCCTCCACGATTCCCACGTCCAAAAACGTAAAAATCAGCAGTGCCTGGAGCGAGTGCGAAAATGGCTTTGAGTCGAAATGTACCCGGTACACGGACGGCCGGGTAGTGCTGTCGTTGTCCAGTGACCCCGCAGTGCTGCCCCACTCAAACTAGCGGTCGACAGTATCCCTGTTTCTGGATTTCTGGGCCAAGCCGCCCAGCTGAACCTGCCTTCCTCCTACTGCAAACCCATCAGCAACGGCCGTTACCGCCTCCGGACTTGTGAATACCTTCCCCGGGTAAACAAGCCAGGAGCCTGTAGCGGCCGTTGCTTTTTGTTGCTGGTGGCATCCTGCCCAGGGCCTGCTTGTCTCTGCGCCGGGACGCTTACCGGCAACCTGATAAAACCGGCAGAGGCCCCGGGCTTACATCAGGCGGAGCGCAAAACTGGCGACCTCTGCGCCCGGCTGGGCCCGGCTGGCACCTGAGGCGTCTGAGTCCACTCTGCGACTTATTTGGCTGCCGCTAGCCGGAAAACCGCGCTTTGTCGGCCATCTTTGCGCCCTACTCTTTCTGCCCTATGCCGCCGCTTACCTGGACCATCAAGCCCTTTGCCGATCTCACCCTGGCCGAACTCTACGCCTTGCTGCAGCTGCGCTCCGCGGTATTCGTGGTGGAGCAGACCTGCGCGTTTCAGGATATCGACGGGCAGGACCAGGCCGCCTGCCACCTGCTGGGCTACACCGAAACCGGCACGCTGGCCGCCTACGCCCGCCTGTTCGACGCCGGCCTCAGCTACCCGGAAGCCAGCATCGGCCGCGTGGCGGTGAGCCCGGCGTGGCGCCGCTACGGCTTCGGGCGCGCGCTGCTGCACCAGGCTATCGGCGCCCTGGAAACCCGGTTTGGCGCCCAGCCCATCCAGATCGGGGCGCAGCTGTACTTGCAGACGTTCTACGAGAGCTTCGGCTTTCGCCAGCACGGCCCGATGTACCTGGAAGACGACATCAAGCACATTCACATGCTGCGCGCCTAGGTGTATAGTCCCAGCGTGAGGTGGGTCGGGTCCTGGGTAAAGTTAACGGGGTTTTTCTGCCACTGGGCACACACAAATTCATGTGGCGTGAGGCCGCGTA
>NZ_BAABDH010000015.1:0-174953 GCF_039539525.1 Hymenobacter algoricola
ATGTGAATTTCGCTTCAACCATCGCTACGAAAACGTGTATAAAGTCTTGCTCAAAGAACTTCGCCAACGGCCCCTCTAAGCTCGATTTGCTTCCTAAGCCCCTTGCTTTTTAAGCATATAAAGCCATTTTGCTAGCTTGTTGCTCGTTTTGGCAATCTGAAATTAATTTTTCAACTAATAAAAATAGCAAGTAAAATGAGCCAGTTTCTACCTGATGAAGAATCCATGACCGAGATTTTTGGAGCCCATATGGCACGGGGAATGCGGTTTGAATTTGAGCCGGCGCCTTACTTCCATGGCTATGCCCTGAAGGTGCGGATGGGCGCGGGCAGTGACGTGGTGCCCATGCTGCCATTGCCGGAGGACGAGATGCAGACACCGGAGGATGCCCGAGCCTGGCTGGAGCATTTGCGGGACACGATGATGGGCCGGTTTATGAGGACTATTGAGCTATAGCGGCACACAGCTCCTCGACTAATATTCCTAAAATAGCCCGCCCGGGAACGAGCCGGGCGTGCTATTTTGTGAGCTGCAGCGTCAGGAACTCGTCGGGGCTGTGGTCGTGGCAGTCGGCGACAATAAAACCGGTCTGGGTGGCTTCGTTGATTTCAGAATGAATGTGCGGCTGAGGCGTGTGGCCCACCACCTGGATCAGGCGGGGCAGTAGGCCCCGGCTCAGGTGCACGGGGCGCACCCACAGGGGGCCGTCGACCCGGTCGCGCCCACCGTTATAGCCGGACACCTGCCAAAGCAGCTGCCGGCCCTGCTCTGACGCCAGCAACTGGTTGAGGGTGTCGGCTATGTTGTCGGGTCGGGCATGGTGGCCCACCAAAAGACGAATAGCCAGCCGATTAGACTCCAGCCACATATCGGAGACACCGGCGTGGGTGAACAAGTAGGACCCGGCCTGCCACGCCACCTGAAACAGGGCTTGGTGCGTTTTGAACAGGATATGCAGCGCCGGGGCCAGCTGGGGGCGGAAGCCTGAGCACTGGAAAGCGGGGTAGAACAGATAGGGGAAGCAATGATTGCCCAGCAGCAGGATGACCCGCTCGGGCTCCCGTTCGCGCAGCAGCAGCACATCGATGAAGTTGTCGAGCATGGGCTGGTCGGCAACAGTGAAGCTGTCGAGGTAGTCCCCGAGGAATATTACCCGGTCAGTCGCGGCGGCGGCGGCTAGGAAGTCTGCCACCGGCTGGCGCCAGTTGGTGCGGCCGTGAAGATCGGGGACGACGAGGATGCGCATAAGTCTGAGACCAGTATAGAGAATAAGGTACCGGGTGCCCACAGGTACAGTTTTTTGTGACGAAACAAATATGTCTCTGGGTCAAGACATATTTGTTTCGTCACAAAAAGCGGCTTAATAGCCTGAAAAAGCAATTTTTATGGCAAGAGCTTTCATTAATCTATCGTCATCCTTTCGTCATTCCGCCGTTGACGAAAGGATGACGAAAGGATGACGAAAGGGCCAGATGCAAGCGGAATGTCAGTGAATCATTGACTAGCACTCAGACGCACAAGTTGCCGTAGCTCCATCTGCTTCAGGAATGTGGATAACTTTATCCTGTGCAAGTCACTTATGAATGGCTATGCTATTTACAGGCTTTATCTTCAGCTAAAGAGGCGTAAATTTGCTTGCTGACGCGCTTTTCTTATGAAGCGCTATGAAGCAAAACGCGTAGCAAGTCCAATTTCGTGTACGAAGACCAGTCTCCTCTCCGCAGCCTCCTCGACCGTCTCCTCAAGCTGGGAGAGCGGGAATGGGTTGAGTTTAAAGTAAACAACACCAACCCCGATGAAATCGGCAAGCGCCTCTCGGCCCTGGCTAACGGAGCCCGGCTACACGGACGGGAATGCGGCTATCTGGTGTTTGGGGTGCAGGATGCGCCGATTGCTGTCGTGGGGACGGATTTCAGCCCCCGTACCGCCAAGAAGGGCAACGAGGACCTGGAAATGTGGCTGAGCCGGATGCTGGAGCCACGCATTGACTTCCGAATTGCGGAGTTCGAGTACGATGGCCACGCTATGGTTATGTTGGAGGTGCCGGCCGCCGAAGACCGGCCGGTGCGCTTTCAGAACGAAGCCTACATCCGCGTTAACAGCATTACCAAGCCCCTGCGCGAATACCCCGATAAGGAGCGCAAGCTTTGGCACACGCCCGCTCGGCAGGTATTCGAGAAGGGGGAAGCCGCCGGCCAGCTCAGCGCCGACGAAGTCGTTCAGCGCCTCGACGTGCAGGCTTACTTTGAGCTGCTGGAGCAGCCTCTGCCCCACACCCAGGCGGCCATCCTTGACAAGCTCATGCACCAGAAGCTCGTAACCAAGCGCGCCGGCAGCTACGGTATCACGAACCTGGGGGCCATTCTATTCGCACGCCGGCTGGCTGACTTTGAGGGCCTGGAGCGCAAGTCCGTGCGGGTAATCGTATACGACGGACCCAGCAAACGCAGCAAGACCCTGCGCGAACAGCCCGGCGTGAGAGGCTACGCCGCCGGCTTCAAAGGGCTAATAGAGTGGATCAATAGTCAGCTCCCGGCCAACGAGCTCATTGGGCAGGCGCTCCGCCAGGAAGTGCGGCTCTATCCGGAGCTGGCCATCCGCGAACTGGTGGCCAACGCCCTGGTACACCAGGATTTTGCGCTGACGGGAACCGGCCCGCTGGTTGAAATCTACTCGGACCGCATCGAAATTACCAACCCCGGCCTGCCCATTATCGACCCTCTGCGTTTCATTGACGAAAACCAGTCGCGCAACGAGCAGCTGGCTTCGCTGATGCGCCTGGCACACATCTGCGAGGAACGCGGCAGTGGCATTGATAAGGCAGTGGGAGAAGTGGAGCTTTATCAATTACCGCCGCTGGAATTTCTGCCCACCGAGAAGCACACCAAAGTGGTGCTGTTTGCTCCCCGCCCCCTGGAGAAGATGGATAAAGGCGAGCGGGTGCAGGCCGCCTACCAGCACTGCTGCCTGCTCTACGTTATGCGCCAGAAGATGACCAACCAAACCCTGCGCACCCGCCTCAACATTGCCGATGAGGCCTACAGCACCGCCACGCGCATCCTCAACGATGCCCTGGCAGCTAAGCTCATCAAATACGACGAGCCCGAAGGCTCGTCACGCAAGCACGCCCGCTACATTCCCTTCTGGGCATAGGCTGAACGAGACATAATGATGCGGATACCTGGGCCTGCTCATGCGGTATTGGGTCGATATTTCTCGGCCAGGCGGCGGTCTTCGGTGCGGTGGCGGGCGTTGATCTGCTTGTGGGCCTCGGGGCTGGGCTGCCAGTCGGACCGCGGGTTGCGGTGGGTAGCGGCGGTGGTTTCGGCGCGCAGCTGCTCAGCCTGTTCAGAGGTGAGGAGGCCACGCTTTTCCTTCTGGCTGATGATGGTGAGGCGCTGGCGGATGTGCTCGGCGTTGGGGTGGTCGTCGGGGATGCGGCGGGCCAGGCCCTGGGTCAGCTGCGGGGCTACCTGCTGGAGTTGAGCTAATTCCTGCTGCTGGTTGCTGGTCTGACTGGCTTTCTGGTCGAGGTGCTGCTGTTCGAGGCGTTCGGCTTTGCGGTTGAAATACTCCTGCAGCAGCGCGTAGATGCGGGACGGGTCGAGGGATTGATAGAATTTGCTCCCACGGGTGCGGGCTTCCTTCAGGGCCAGGATGATGTCCTTGAGGCTGTCGTGGGTGTAGGTGTGGGCGAGAGTATCGGCCATTTCCAGGATGTCGGCCGCGTCGGGCTTGTCGGGCACGCGCAGCGAGTCCATGAATGCCCGCAGGATGATAACCACCAGCTTGACCAGCACGGCCTCTCCTAACTGGCGGCGAAGCTGAAACAGCTTGGGCGCCTGCGCGGCCTGGGCGGGTGTCAGGCCCACGGACAGCTCGGCCAGCAGGGCACGGGCTTCGGGGTTGGGCGTGCCGGCCAGCTCACGAATCGTACTTGGAGCGGTAGCCAGTGCGAGCAAAGAGTGTTCCGGCGTCGGTGGACGCAGCGCCGGGCTGGTAGGCACTGATGCCGGGGGCCAGTTTGAGGCGGTTATCGTGAGCATCGTTGAGGAAGAATTGAATGGCGGTGGCGTGCCAGTCGCGGCGGCGGGGCGGGTGGCCCTTCTGCCGCCAGGCGCTGATGCGGGCGTGGTAGTAGCGTAGGTCAGCCAGCGCGTAGTCGGTACCTTCAAAAGCAGTGGCGAAGTCGTCGTAGCTGGCTAATTCAGATTCCATGAATGGCACCTCGGGACGGCGTGCGTGGCTAGGGCCTACCCTCTTTTTCTTTGGCGCGCCCCGCTCTAGTCGCGGCGTCTTTTTCTGGGTTTCACCTGCGCCATTGGTCGGATTTGTCAGATCAGATGAATCGTCATCACCTGAAAGCTCTTCGTCCGGCCAAATCTGCCCCTCTTTTTTTTTCGGTCCGCCGCTGCCGTTTTGATGTAGATGTTTACTACTACAATCTGTTTTATTCTCTATAAGGAGTACCGGGGGCACTTCTGCCCTTGGTGAGTCTTTTACCGGGGCCACTTTCGCCCCTGATAACCGGGAGGTATCGGGAGCATTTTTGCCCGTGGTAGAAGGTGATTTATCGGGGGCGTTTTCGCTCCTGGTAGAGCGGTTTACTTCGGGCACTTCTGCCCCCGATGCGTCGGTCAGGAAACAGCGGCTGGGCTGGTGCCGGGAGATGCTGGGCTGGTAGGTGAGCAGGCCCCATGCTTCCAGGTCGCGCAGGGCAGCGCGGTAGGTACGCTCGTTACCAATGTGGGCTACCTGCATGATGGTCTGGTGGTGCAGATCTATTCCAGGGGCAAAATGGCTGGCGTTCCACTGGAAGAACAGTGCCCAGTAGAGGCTGACGTGGTGGGGCGTGGCGGCGGGCTGGCGGCTCAACTGCTCATGGATGGCGCGGGTGTGGCAGATGTAGTTCACAAGCCGGCGGCGTTAGGCGCCGACTCCCAACTGCGGCACTGCGGTGGGCGAATCGAACAGGTCCAATTGGCAGTGCTCAGTGCATTTGCCTCGTAGCGCAGCCTCAACTTCAGTTAAAGCGTCAAGGACGGCCGTGTCGAGCAGGCCCGCATAGCTGTAGGCTTGGCTGGTTTCATCGTCGTAAGCGACGTAGGGGCTCGTGAGGTTGAGAATCTTGCCGCCACTGAGCATGCGTTGGCCAATGAGCGTAACCCCGCCGCCGCCCTGGCCGATGCTCAGGCCGGTAACGGTGAACTGGTCGAAGTGCGTGGGTAAAGCTTCGGCCGGGTCCTCAGGCCAGTAGGTGGGAGTTTCGGTCAGCTGCTCGGTCAGCAGGCACAGGTGGGGCACCAGGCGGCTGAAGGCGTGCAGCAGGTCGGGGTGAACCAGCTCGTGCGCGGTGAGCGTGAAGGCGCGGGGTGGGGCCTCGTCGGTGCGCTGCTCCGTGAATTCGCAGGCGAGCTGCTGATTTTTGATTTTGGCCTTCTGGATACGGATGACGGACGGCGTGGCTGGCGCGTCGGGGCCGACGATGGGGGCAAGCTGGGTAGTCATAAAGAAGTTCTAGTTGGGTAAGGGGCCGTCCAGCGGGCGGCGGTTGTAGCGGGTGAGGTAGCGGGTGAGCTCGGAGAGCCGAAAGCCCCACTCCTTTTCATTGATATGCAAACCCTGCAGGCGGCCCTGGCGGCGGGCATTGCGGACGCCTTCGGGCTTGAGCCGTAGGTAGAGAGCAGCCTCGCGCACGGTGAGGATGCGGTCGGGTGGAGCGGCTGGGGTGCTGAGTTTTTCCACCTCAGTCCGGAGGCGGGCCACTTCATTGAGGAGGCCGTTCCACTCGGCCTCGGAAACCAGGATAACAGCTTGCATCACAGCAGGGTAAAAGGTGGAGCAATACCCCGTTAACAAGCGAGCCAGCCGTTGGCATTTGCTTTCAGAGCGCCGCGGAAAGGCCGGCTTCGTAGTCGGCAACGAACTGAAAGAACCGGGTGGGAATCTGAGGTACCAGCGCGTTGCCGGCCGCTTTTATGGCGTGGCGGGCCCAGCCTTTCGGCTCCGGCGCATCTGCTGGCGCACCAGCTGCATCTGCGCTTCCGTCAGGTCGCACCAGTTGGGGGGAAACCCCATCAGCTCGAGCACGAAGCGGGGGTTGAGTGAGCTGCCAAGAACCGGGGCCGCTTGCTCCCGCGTCAGGGCCACGGCCAGGCCCCGGTAGGCACTTGGTCGTAAGCGGTTCAGACGGCTGGGGTAGGCCTGGGGATTCTGGGCATCGTTGGCTATGGGCGTGGGCAGCATCCTCACCAGCAGAGCCAGCGTAGGACGTTCCGCCGCCCCCGGTGACGGGCTGCGGTTGATACGGCCAGAGCCGGCGTCCACGGTCGTGGGTGTGGGCCAGAATCCAGACTCGCTCCCGCTGGTGCGGGGCACCGACACCGCAAGCCGGAATAAGCAGCGGCCAGACTTCATAACCTGCAGCTTCCAGGTCAGTGAGCACAGCGGCGAGGCCCAGGCGGATGTGGTGAGCAACATTTTCACCAAGGACCCAGCCGGGCCGCAATGCGTCAACAAGGCGGAGCATCTGCGGCCAGAGCGCACGGTCATCTGCCGCGCCGCGGCGCTTCCCGGCGGCGCTATAAGGCTGGCAGGGGTAGCCGCCGGAAATAATGTCAACTGGCGTGGGGTTGTGGACATCGTGAATGTCGAGGTACTGATGGGCGTGAGGAAAATGCCGGCGGCTGACGGCGTTGCAGAACGGGTCATTTTCGACCGTCCAGGTGGTTTGGATACCCGCCAGACGGGCCGCCAGCGGGAACCCGCCGATGCCGTTGAACAGCGCCCCGTGAGTGAGTTGCCGGCTCATGCGGCCGGGCGGTGGTAGCGGCGTGGGTAAGCATCGAGGGCGGAGCGGCGGAAGCCCCAGTCCTTATCGTTGAGGCGCACGCCGGGGATGCGGCCCAGGCGGCGGGCCCGCCGCAAGGCCTCGGCGCATAGCCCGATGTAGGCAGCGGCCTGCTCGGTTGGCAGCACTTCATCCGGGGCAGTGTCCGACGCGCTGGCTCTGTGCTGCTCGGCCGTTTCGAGTTTCTCCAGACGACCCAGAATCTGTTTCCATTCAGGCTCGGGAATGAGGACGACGGTCTGCATGGCTACTGCTCGGTTAGCTGGGCAATACGCTGCTGGATGATACGCTGCGCGGCCTTCTCCTGCTCGATAGTCTCCAGTAGTGCATTAACAATCACCGGAGTGCCGTAACCGCGCCGAATGACGCTGTGCAAGGTGCTGCGCGTGAAGCTATGACCCTGCTGCGTAAGCTTTTCCAGCGTGTCCTGCACAATAGTGGTCCTCGCCCCCAGCTGTCGGACCAGTTCATGAAGGGTGGAGGTTTTGCCGTTATTACGCGGTTGTTTCATGTTATTATGCGAAAAAAATGTATATTTGTCTTGTACCTGCTACAAAACAGTACACATATTACCATGCTTTTTGCATAAAAGAAAACCAAAACACGCCTAATAATGCAACAAGTTGAATCACAGGACAATAATTCTTTGTCCGGCACCCTGGATGCTGAGGTAGGCAGTCGTATCAAAGAGCTGTTTAAGCAGCACAACCTGACCACGTACGAGGCCAGTGTGAAGCTGGGCTATGGGAAGTCAAGCAAGCTCTACAAGACGCTCAGTGGCGAAGTGAAGCCCTCCTTCGAGACCCTGTTTGACATCTTCGCCTGCTTTCCGAATGTGTCAGCGGACTGGCTGATGCTGGGCCGGGGCCCGATGGAAGTGGGCGGCAAGTCCTCTGTCGTGAACGTCACGCCGCCATATAAGAACAGCAGCCTGCAGGTGCTGACGGTAACAGTGGATAAGGATGGAGAAGAAACCACGGTACTAGTGCCTGTGCATGCCCAGGCTGGCTACTCCCTGCAGCACAACGAAGCAGTGTACCTGCGCGACCTGCGCCACTACAAAATACCGGGATTTGAACACGGGTCGTATCGCGCCTTCGAGGTGGCGGGGGACAGCATGATTCCCATCTTCAATCACCATGACGTGGTGGTAACGTCCTTAGTGGAAGACCGGCGGCTGCTGGAGCCGGGGGAGGTATACGTGGTGGTAACTACTGAGAGTGTCATGCTCAAGCGCATCCGCCAGCAGATTACGTCGCCCGACATGGAGGTGCTATTGTTCTCAGACAACCCACACCGCAAGCCTTACCCACTGGAAGCCCGCGACATTCAGCAGCTGTGGCGTGTACGCGGCTACGTGTCAAGTTTTATTCCCAGCACACCCGATATTACTACCGAGCGTTTATGGGAAGTTATCGAGCTGCTGGGCCACGATAAGAGCGAAGTGAAGCGGTTTTTGGTAGAGGAAGCCCCCTCTGACGCCCCCCATTAAAAACGAACAGCCGTTGCGAGTTGCGCAAGCGGCTGATGAATAAATAGTTACCGAGTCTTTCGGTTGTGAGGTTCTGTCACCGTCTCTGGTACTCCTGTAAGAACCCTTTTCGCAGTTTGTGGAAAGGGTTTTTTTGTTTAAAGCTTTCCCATGACGGCGGCGCTTCCGGGAGCCGGGGGTTTTGCCTATTTTTGATAGGTATTCTTATTCGCTTACGCCTGCATGGACGATTTACGCACGACGCTGCTTTCCTTCTCGGCCGAAGACCGCAAAGACCTGGGACGGTTTATTCAGCGTCAGGGCAAGGTGCAGACAGGCCGCCTCGATACGCGCCTGTTCGAGCTGCTGCTACAGCAGCGCGAATACTCCACCGACGAGCTGGTGCCGCGGCTGTACCCGGAGGAACCCAACGCGGTGGCCTATTATGCCTTGCGCAAGCGGCTGCTAAGCCATATCACCGATTTTCTGCTGCTGCGCCAGCGCCACCAGGACCCTACGGCGGCTTCCTCGGTGCGGGGGCAGCTCACGTTGGCCGAGTACCTGTTTGAAGTTGGTGTGCCGCGGCTGGCCTGGGGCGCGCTGCGCAAGGCCGAGAAGCTGGCCCAGACCCACGAGCAGTACGAGCTGCTCAACACCGTGTATAACCTGCAGATTGCCCAGGCCGACAACGAGCATGCGGAGGATCTGACCGACATCATCCGCCGCCGCACCCTGAACAAGAAGGCGGCCGAGGAAGAGGAGCGGGCCGGTATTGCCCACGCCCTGATCCGGCAGCGGCTGCGCGAGGCCCGCCTGCTGGGCCGGGCCGGCGACGCGTTCAACACCATTATTCAGGAGGTGCTGCGCGAGTACGATCTGCAGGAGGCCTTTGCCCGCCGGCCGTCGTTGCTTTACCGGCTGCTGGCCATTACCCGCAGCGCCATGCTGGCCCGCGGCGACTTTATCTCCTTCACCCCCTTCGCCATCCGCTGCTACCGGCTGATGGAAAAGCGCCACGGCTTCACGCCGGCCCACCGCTACTACCAGCTGGGGCTGCTGTACATGATTGCCCACGGCCTCTACCGCAGCCGGCGCTTCGACGAGTCGGTGGCGTACCTGGATCAGCTGAAAGCTGTGCTTCACACCGAGCCGCGCAGCTACATGGCCGACTTCTACCCCAAGTATACCTTCCTGCTGGCCGCCAACTACGCCTTTCTGCGCCGCAACCAAGACAGCATCCGGCTGTTGGAGGACTTGCTTAAAAGCCGCGAAACAACCCTGGGCGCCCGCGACGAGCTGACGGCCCGCCTGGGGCTGGGCTTCCACTACTTCGCCGAGGGCCAGTACCAGCGCACCAACCGCGTGCTGATGAGCATCGGGCGCACCGACCGCTGGTGCGAGCAGCAGATGGGGCTGGAGTGGGTGGTGATGAAGAACATCGGCGAGATGCTGGTGCAGCTGGAAATGGACAACCCCGACGTGGCCCTGAACCGGGTGCGGGCCATTGAGCGCAGCCTCAAGGAGCGGGTGGAGGAGGGCGCTGCCACCTACCACTACGTGCTGACCTACCTCAAGCTGGTGCGTGAAATCATTGAAAACCCGGCGGTGGTGAAGACGCCCGGCTTCATTGCCCGCGTCGACCAGATGCCGCAGGCCCTGCCCGAGGAGCGCGAAGGGCTGCAGGTGCTGAGCTTCTTCGGCTGGCTGCGGGCCCGCATTGCCGGTCGGCCCTACTACGAAGTGCTCATCACCATGACCGAGCCCGAAGCGCCACACCTCCCCGCACCCGAAAGCCCGCTGTGACGACGGCCCCGGCCGCTAGCGCCGGACCGGGGTCGGGGGCTGGTACCAGTGCAGCAGCGGCACCAGCATAATAACCGGCAGCGGCGACACGATGAAGTCGATAAGGCGGCGGGCCAGCTGGTAGGCCCAGGCGGCGTCGCCGGCCAGCTTGCCGGTGAGTACCAGCACCGCGCAGGCCCCGAATACGGCGCCGTAGAGCTGCAGGGCCAGCCGCAGCCGGCGGGCATCGTAGAGGGCCAGCACCAGCAGCAGCAGGCAACTGCCGGTGTAGAGCAGCGAATAGGTCACCACCGAAATCAGGCTGCGCTTGGTTACCAGTCCGCTGATGCCCTGCTGCAGGGTGGCCGCCTGGTCGGCGAGGCCGAGCAGGGTGAGCAGCTGCTGCCAGAACCGGTCGATGGCCACCAGCACCGCGTCGGAATACACGCCCACGGCAAACAGGGCCAGCACCAGCACGGCCGCCAGAATGCCGCGCAGCACCAGGACCGACGGCCTGGTCAGGCCCCGGAGTTGGGCCTCAGGCATAAGCAGGGGCTGAATGGTCGGCACTGCCCGGCGGCGGGCCGGCCAGGCGGCGCGCCCAGAGCATCCAGAGCAAAAAGATGCAGGCGTAAACCACGAAGGTGAACGTGTAGTGGTGGTTGAACTCCACCGACTCGTGGTAGTACAGATGGTTCAGCGCCAGCCCGCCCACGCGGATAATGTTGAGCAGGTAGATGGCGGCCATACCCAGCGGAATAAACCACAGCTTGCGGCGTACGGGGCCGGGAAAAGCCAGCACGAAGCCGGCAAACAGCGCGTACAGAATCAGCCCGTTGCAGGGGTTGCCCACGTGCACCACCGGCTGGCCGTTGAGCAGCACCATGTAGGGGTCCTGGGCGTCTACGGCGGCAGCGAAGCCAAAGAGGCGAAGCGCGAAGGCGCTGGCCGCGGTAATGTTGGCCGACAGCGCCGCATCCAGCCGCCCATCGACGGCCAGCCACCGCTCGTAGCCAAAAAACCAGAGCCCGTACAGGGCCACCGCCACCAGCAGAAAGCGGCGAATCGATGACGGGGGCAGGGAAGCGGGAGAAACGGCGGGCATAGGCCGAAATATACCACGTTGCGCGGAAGCAGCCAATACCGGCGGGCTTGACCTGAGGGGGCAGCCGGTAGTGCAATGGGGTGGGGGGCGGCAAAAAGGCGCTGGCCGCGGCAGCGTTGGGGCATCCCGGGCTTTTTCTACCTTTGATACCATCACCGTGGTTTTCCCGCTAGTATGTTCGATTCTTCGTCGTTACCCTCCGCCACCCCGGCCCTGGCCCCTGATTACCAGCAGAAGATCAAGCAGGTCTTCGCCGAGGTCGGCAAGGTGGTGGTGGGCCAGCAGTACATGGTGGGGCGCCTGCTCATCGGGCTGTTTACCGGCGGCCACATCCTGCTCGAAGGCGTGCCGGGCCTGGCCAAAACCCTCACCATCAGCACGTTGTCGAAGGTGTTGCACCTGCACTTCCAGCGCGTGCAGTTTACCCCCGACCTGCTCCCCTCCGACCTGGTGGGTACCATGATTTACAACCAGGGACAGTCGGTATTCGAGGTGAAAAAGGGGCCCATCTTCGCCAACCTGGTGCTGGCCGACGAAATAAACCGTTCCCCGGCCAAGGTGCAGAGTGCTCTGCTCGAAGCCATGCAGGAAAAGCAGGTCACCATCGGCGAAACCACCTACCCGCTGGATCTGCCGTTTCTGGTACTGGCTACCCAGAACCCGGTGGAGCAGGAAGGCACCTACCCGCTGCCCGAGGCTCAGGTCGACCGGTTTATGATGAAGGTGTACGTCGACTACCTCAAGAAAACCGACGAGCTGGAGGTGATGCGCCGCATGGCCAACATGAGCTACGTGGGCGAGGTAAACCCCATCCTGACCAAGGACGACATCTTCGCCATCCGCAACCTGATCAACCAGGTGCAGATTTCCGAAACGCTGGAGAAGTACATCATCGAGCTGGTATTTGCCACCCGCCGCCCCGCCGACTACGACCTGGCCGAGTTTCAGCAGTACGTGCAGTTTGGGGTGAGCCCGCGGGCCAGCATTGCCCTGCACCGCGCCGCCAAGGCCGTAGCGTTCCTCGATGAGCGCGACTATGTGCTGCCCGAAGACATCAAGGACGTGGCCGGCGACGTGCTCAACCACCGCATCCTGCTCAACTACGAAGCCGAAGCCGACGGCATCAAAACCCAGGACCTGATTGACGCCATCCTGCGCAAAGTCCCGATCAGCTGATTTTTGATGTGTTGATTTTGCGGTGTGCTGATGGGCTGATGGGGGGATAGGTCTGGAGCGTTGACGGAGGGCACACGGCCTACTGCAGGATGAGGCGCGTCGTCTGCCAGCGTTTGGCGGCGGTTTGCGTGCGCAGGAGGTAACAGCCGGCTGGCAAGCCGCGCAAGTCCAGCCGCGACGGTTCGGCACTGGCTTTGGCCGGCGCGGGCAGCATGCCCCCGGCCCGCCGCCGGCCCAGCATATCTATCAGCTCCCAGGGGCCGGCGGCGGAGAGCCAGAGCCAGCCATCGGGACAAGGATTGGGGAATACGCGCAGCGGTAGCTCAGACTGTCTGGCCGCCGCCGCCAGCGGTTGGCCGGTGGTTACGTCGGCGCTGAGCAGGAAGCGGCCCAGGGTGCGGATTTCGCGGGGCGGCTTCAGCCCCGTCAGGGCCGAGTCGCCGGCTGCCGAGTAGTAGGCACTGTCGCGCATAAAGGGCTCTTCCTGGGTAGCCAGGGGGAAATAGCCGTTGGGCCGGGGCGTAGAAACCTGCGCCAATCCGAAGTAGAAGGCCTGACCCCGCACGAGTACGGGGGAGGGCAGCGCCAGGGTAAGCCACCGGTCACGCTCCGTATCGAGTACGACATGGTCGGGGGTGCGGGCCAGCAAGCGGCCCTGCTCATCGAGTACGATGCCGAACACGACGCTGTTCTGGCCAAACTGGTAGCTCAGGTAGGCCCGCACGGCCCGCACGGTCGTCGGGTCATGCAGGGGCATTCGGCAAAGCATGGTGCCCGAGCCCTGCCCAAAGCCGACGCCGCTGGCCGGCGTGGGCAAAGGCGGATTGCCCACGGCATAGCTCAGCTCGTGCTCCGTTACCTGCACCGAGTCGAGCCCGGTGTTGTTGGCCGGCTCATCGTCGGCGGGCAGGCTCACGCGTAGGTAGGCGCGGCCTGTGCCCGTGGGAGCCCAGCCGGGCAGGTAAACTATTTTTTCGGCTCCCGGGGCCAGATCGGCTACTACCTTCGTGACCGTGTAGGTAGCGCTTCCGCCCGCCGTGGCGCTGGCCGTGAGCGTAACGGGCAGGTTGGTGAGCAGCTGCTGGCCGGTATTGCGCACTACGGCCCGCACGGTATGCGGCAGCACGCCCGGCTGCCGGGCCAGCTGTCCGGCCGCGTACAGGCGCACCACCTGCGCGTCGCGGGCGGGCGTATCATAGCCCAGCCGCACTACCGGGCGATGCGCACTGGCCTGGGTAAGCTGGGGGGGAGGAAGCTGCCCCGTTTCTACCCGGATAGCCTGCGCCCGTTCCGAGTTGGTGTCATAGGTAGCCCCGGTGGCTGATTTGGCGGTGGCTACCCATTCGTAGGCCAGGTAAAAGCCCTGGCCATTGTGCGTGTAAGGGTTTGTGAGCATAAGGTCGATCCAGCCCGCGGCAGCCGGGATGGTGAGCGGGCCGTCGTATACCAGCTGAAACGGCGTCGGCAGCTGGAGCAGGTAGCTCCAGTCGGGGGCCAGGCTGTAGTTCGTATCCGAAGTGGGGCGCAGCCACACCCGCAGGGTGCCCGTGGCAGTCGTGGCGGCCGGCGTCCGGATCAGGAAGCCCACCGACCGGACGATGGTGCCCGCCGGGGCCGTCACGTCGGCGGCCGGGTAAATGGCGGCGGCGCGATGATAGTCCTTGGAGCCGTCGGGCCCGCGGCTCAGGTTGGAAGAGTTGGGCATACCGGGAGGCGGAACCCGCACGTAAGAAGTAGCCAGCTGGGCCCGGGCCGGGGCCGCGCTGAGCAGGCTCAGCAGCAGGGCCAATAAGTGGAAGCGGACGAACATAGAAAATCGGAAAAACAGAGAGAAAAATCAGCGGCTGAGCGTCACCGGGCCTTTTATCGTCCGGGTCTGCCCCCGGCAGTCCTGGTAGTCGAGCTGGTAGAAATACACGCCCTCGGCGGCCCCGCTGCCCGCCCAGCGGGCGGCGGGGTCGCGGGTTTGGTACACGAGCTGGCCCCAGCGGCTGAACACGCGCAGGTGGGCATCGGCCAGGGCCGCACCGCGCAGGGGTTGAAACTCCTCGTTGAGGCCGTCGCCGTTGGGGGTGAAGATGTTGACGCGCGTTTGCTCCGCGCCGCCGCCCGCCGCTACCGTCACCGGCTGGGTCAGAACAGCGCCGGTGGGCAGAGCTAGACGCACGGTGTAGGTACCCGGCCGGGCGTAGAAGTGCGCGGCGAAAGGGCCGACGGCCGTATTGGCCGCGCCGGCCGTGGCGTCGCCGAAGTCCCAGCGGGGGGCCGTGCCGCCGGGGCTGCCGGCCCAGAACCGGACCGAGTCGCCGGGGCAGCCGGCGTCGTAGTTGAGCGTAGGAGCGGCAAACAGGGTATTGGCGATAATACTGGGAAAGCCGTAGCTATCGACCCCACGGGCGTACCAATGCACGCGCCGCCGAAACTGGCAGCCCGGGCCTACCACGTCGGGGCGCAGCACGGCGGCGGCGGTCATTTTGAACCCACCGTTATTCACATACCCGTTGCCCCATTTCTGGCCGTCGCTCACCCAGATGGTGCTGTCGGGGGCCAGCTGGGGAAACGTGAATATGCGCACCGAATCCGGCGTTTCCGTGGGTGAGCCCAGGGAGGTGAGTAGCCGGCGGGAGCTACTCACCTGCTCCGGGGTGGGCTGACTTAGGTCATACTGGTACAAGTGGCTGCGATACCGCTGCGCCGGCGCGTCAAGATAGTCCTCGGCACTGTATAGCACCTTGCTGTTGGGAGAAAAACATAGCTGAGCTCCTCGCCCAATATAGTTGCCGTCGTAGCTGAAAGGGAGGCCACTTTCGACTGGGGTCCCGCGTGGCGGGAACCGATGAATGCATACAGGCCGGCTTACGCTGCCGGTGGCCGGGTTAAAGTCGTACAGCGTTAGGCAATCCTGGGTGGTGCCGTTCTGGCCGTTGGCATTGGTCGAGAGCAGCTCGGTGCCGCCCCAGGCTAGGCGACGACCATCCGGCGACGCGAAGCCCGAGCCTAAGTAGGTATAGGGGCCTTGCCCGGCCAGCGAAGGCACGGCCGCCCCGATGCCCGTGGACGTAATGGGAAAGGCGAGAAACGTCCGGGTTTCGCGGGTCCGTACTACCAGCCAGTAATCACGCTGGTTCTGGTGGCGGATAGCAACCAGGCGGTTATCGTTTACTGGTTGCGACAGCACTGGGGCAGCCCGTTGTACTACCTCTCCCAGGCCCCCGTTGGCCGCCAAGTCCACTATGGCATAGTATAGCATAAGGTGGCTGCCATTTTGGTCCGAACGAGATAGATTCCAATCGGGGGGATGACTCGTGCCAAATACATAGTATTTCGTGGCGGAGCCCGGCATGGGTACGATTACCGTGCCCCATGAAAATCGGCTTTGAGCGTTCAAAACTGGATTGCCATTCCGCATTACCTGCCCCAGGGAGTTGTAAATGGTTAGGTAATCACCGGTGTAGAACAGCAACTGACCGTTGGCATCCGCGATGCTGCCGTGATAGGCTAACGAAAACTCGCCGTCCCTTCTCGGTGTGGTCTGACTGGCATCTACCGGTCGCTGGTTGAAATCGGCTTTGCCCGTGCCGAAGCACCAGACGTTATATTCTTTCTGCGCGAACGCCGGCCTGGCCAGCAGGCCGCAAAGCAATATCAGCAGAAGTACACGTGGCGTCATTGCCGTAAAGCATTGGCGGCAGCCAACGAAATCCGTTGGCTGCCGGTGAGTGAAATGCATGTTTTATTCTTTGATAATCCGCTGGCTACTCCAGGTCTGGCCATCGTAGAGGCGCAGCGTGTAAAGGCCGGCCGGTAGCGCCCGCAGGTCAAGGCTGTGAATGCCGGCTTCCTTGCTGGTGGCTTTGCGGGTCAGCACCAGGGTGCCCCGTGCGTTGGTCAGCTCTGCCCGCACGAATTGCTGCGAGCCGGTTGAGGCGATGCGTACCTCGCCGCTAGTGGGGTTGGGCGAGAGCTGGGCCGTAGCGGGGGGCAGGCGGTCGGCGCTGCCTGGGTCGGCTCCCGTGGCGGCACGTGCCCTGCCACGGCAGGAAATTACCGGGTTGGGGGTAACGGTGAAAGGTCCGCAGACGTCAAAATCGGCGCAGCCATTCAGTAGCAGGCGCACGTCGAAGCGAGTCGGTACGCCGCCGGAGAACAAATAGCTGACGGAGTTCCTAGTCGTACTCATCACCACTACCTGCACGTTACCGGGTTGGATGTTGCGCACGGAGAAGTTGTACTGAATGCCGAACGCCGGATTAGGTACCGACACGCGAAACAGGTCGGTGCCGTCGCATTGATAGTCAGCCAGCAGGCTGGTCGGGCAGGCCGGCAGGGCGGTACTGCCCACCGTAAAGGTCTGCGTGGCCGCCGCGCCCGTGCCACCGCAGGCGGTGATGGCCTGGGATGTGAGTGTCACTTGGCCATTTTGCGGCAGATACGCTAATGTGCTGTTGGTATTGGTGATAGTTTCCGTGGTACTATTAGTGCCTATCTTGGCCCCAGCCCCAGTCACCGTCCAGCGGTAGTTGGTAGCGCCACTTACGGGTTCCACCGTTACCGGTTTAGATTGCAGACTTGGGCACAGATCTGCTTGCAGTTGCAGGTTGCGGGGAGCTGCCGGCGCGGGGGCTAGGGCTAGGGCAATGTTGGCCGGCGCGGAAACGTCGCTGTTCTTGCGGCAGGGCGCGTTGTCCTGATAAGCCACTACCCGCACTTCCACATTGCTTACGTTGGGGCCAGTCGTGCTCAGGTTCAGCGTGGCCGTACTGCCAGTGCCCGAAACGGTGGCTCCGCCCGTAGCCGACCAGGCGTAGCGCGTCGCCTGGGGCACGTCGGGCACGCTCACCGTGTAGGTCTGCGTGCGGCACCGGATGCCCGAGCCGCTCACGCTGGGCGTAGCGGGCGTAGACGGGTAATAGTACACGTTGATGGTCTTGGAAACCTGGCCGCACAGAGCTAGCCATGTGCCACAAGAGTACCCGGTTACTTCGATACGGGCACCGGTAATTACTTCTCCCGCGTTGCCATTGGTAAGCACGGGGGCTAGGGGATTATAATTCCAGGGAATATAGCCGCGATTAATTGCCTGGTAGCGCGTACGCGGTACTACATCGTACAGCCGCAGTAAGATCTCCGCCTGTTGATTGTTTTCCCCTGGGTTCTGCCACTGCTCCTGGTACTCTCCACCCGAGGCAAGTTTGTATTTGATGGTCCACAGGTAGCGTGGACGGGTATCGGTGGCGCTGAGCTTGCCTACGCAGCTCCGATTGAACTCGAACTTGTGCAGCTCGGTGTTTTGCGCCGTAGTCGGGCACAAGTACACATCGCCGGTAATGTTCCAGCCCAGGCTGACATTGCCCTGACCATTATAAAAGATACGCCCGTCGCAGTTGCCACCGACACTTACCTCTACACGCAGCTCGGCAACGACCTCGGACGCTTCATTGGTACCTCGGCAGAGCTGGACGATACCCGTGTCCACGCTGTCCCAGGCAATCGTTACCAGCCGTGACTCGTCGGGTACCCTGCCACCAGGCCATGAGCTGGTTGGTTGCCCATTGATAGTCAGGGCGCCTTTGACGTGCCAGAAATAATTTTCTCCCTCGAACGTGTGCCGATACGTGGATTCCTGTATCTGCGAGCCTGCGTCCCGAGCTTCTGCCTCGGTTGGCCCGGTAATACTGCCGCCGCTGCCACCAATGGATAGTTGCGCATGTACCAGACCCGGCAACATAGTTAACAATAGGATGACGAACAGTCTTTGTGCCCCCCCCAGAATCGGTAGTGCTTTTTCATGAAATAGTTTTGATGGATGAGGCCGCAAGTACCATCTGGTTTGGCTACTTGGGAAGGAAACAATGGCATTAACTGTGACTAGTGTTATTCAGTAGAAAATTTTAACTATTTAAATCATGGTGCCCTGGAGCAGCTGCAATGGCAGCTAGTAGGGGTAAGCAGCGGTCAATTTTTAGGCTGATTTCAACGTCTTAAAACATACTTCCTAGCTCCCGGAGTATGCCGCTGCCCGCATTGGTTGCACACATAGCTAGGCGTGACCGTACTTTGTGCCATGTTTTCCTCCCGCTTTTCCAAAACCCTGCGCGGCCTCGCGGCCCTGGCGCGTAATCCCTGGCTGCTGAACGTGGTGCTGGCCGCCGATGCCAGCAGCTGGCAGCAGCGGGCCCGGGCGCACACCAGCCGCCGGCTCACGGCCCAGGGGCTGCCCGCCGTGCCGCTCCAGGCGTTTCTGGCGGCCCAGGACACCACCGTGCGGCCCTTTGCCTTTCGCGAAGGCGGTTCGCTGCCCACCGATCTGCTGCTGCTGCGGGCCCTGGTCCGCCGCGCCCCGCAGGCCCGCTACTTCGAAATCGGGACCTGGCGGGGCGAAAGCGCGGCCAACGTGGCCGAGGTAGCCGCGACAGTGTACACGCTGAATCTGTCGGCGCAGGAGCTGCGCGGGCTGGGGCTGACGGAGCGCTACATCGAGCTGCACGGCTTTTTCTCGCGGCCGCTGCCCAACGTAACCCACCTGCAGGGCAACTCCGCCACCTTCGACCTGGCGGGCCTGGGCCAGCAGTTCGACGTGATTTTCATCGACGGCGACCATAGCTACGAAGCCGTGCGCACCGATACGCGGCGGGTGTTCGAGCACCTGGTGGGGCCCACCACGGTGGTGGTGTGGCACGACGCCAGCCAGCAGCCGGGGGAGCCGCGCTGGGAAGTGCTGAGCGGTATTCTGGATGGCCTGCCCGCCACGGCCACCGGGCAGCTGGTGCAGGTCGAGAATACGCTCTGCGCGCTGTACTCGCCCACGCCCTTGCCGGCGCACCAGCCCGACCCGCTGGCCGACCCCGCGCACTGGTTTGAGGTGACGCTGCGGCCCGTCTCGTAGCGGCTACCGGATTTTTTTCACCAGGCTGCGGGCGTAGTCCAGGTCAGCTTTGCCGGGCAGAAAGGCGGGCAAGCCCGCCCCGGTAGCCCGGCCAAACTGCCAGACCAGAAACCCAGTGGAGGCCAGGTACGACAGCGTGGTAGCCAGCGCCGCACCGCTGATGCCCAGGGGCGGAATCAGCAGCCAGCAGGCCGGAAGGGTCACGAGCAGCCCGACCGTAGTAGCCAGGTTGTTGATGCGGTAGCGGCCCACCCCGGCAAAATACGTGCTGCAGATAACGTTGACGACCATAGCCACCACGCCCGGCGCCAGCCGCAGAATCACGGGGCGCGCGGCGCCAAACTCGGCGCCGAACACGGCGGCCAGCATGGCCGGCGGCAGCGCGCACAGCACCAGTACGGCCAGGGCCGTGGTCAGCAGCGTGAGGCGGGCCACCCGCAGCGTGGGCTCCACCTGAGCGTGCTTGTCGGTTGCGTGCACCAGGTCGACGTACTGAATCAGGGCCGTGCTGCGCGGAATCAGCCAGATGGCCTCGGCCAGGGCCACGCCCACGCTCAGCACGCCCACGGCGCGGGCATCGGCGTAATGGGCCACGAAGTAATAGCTCAGGCGGTAGTTGGCAAAAGCCAGGATGTTGGAAAAGTGCGCCCCCCGGCTGTGGGTGGCCAGCTCCCGGGCCGTTGCGCGCAGGCCCCGGCCGGCATTCCAGCGGTCCGGCAGGCGCAGCAGCAGGCCCAGGCTCAGCAGCAGCGGCAGCCCATAGGCCACGTAGGCGGCGTAATAATACACCGGCACGGCCCGCCAGCGCAGTCCCCCGAAAGCCAGCAGCAGACCGCCCGCCAGCAAGGCTACCTGCAGCACGGTCAGGAAGTTGTAGCCCGCTTCCCGCTTGCGGCCCAGCAGCAGGGCCGTGTTGATGGAAAAGTAAGCCTGCAGCAGCGAGAGGGCCAGCAGATGCCCCAGGTACGCCCGCGGCACGTCGCGCAGCAGCCCGACGGCCGCGGTGCCCACCCCGCAGACCACCGTGGCCCAGGCGTAGGCCGGCACCAGCAGGTGCCACAGGCTGCGCTGCGGGGCCAGGTATATCAGCGAAGACCCGCCCAGCAGCCCGATAAACAGCAGCAGCGCCGCACAGTCCGTCACGAACAAACTCACGTCGCCGCGGCCGGTGGCGCCCAGGTAGCGGGCCGTGAGCCACACAATGCCGAAGCTGAGCAGGGCCGTAACCAGGCGGGTGGCGAAATTCTGAAGAATGCGGCGGATCATGCGGGAAGGCGAAGCGGGCCGCTAAGATGCGGCCGAAATGCCGGAAGCGGCGGCCGGACCGGTCAGGATAGCCGCGTACAGGGCGGCAAACTGCTGCCCGACCCGGGCGTAGCTGCACCGGGCCTGGGCATCGGTACGCAGCGTGGCCGGGTCAAAACGGACGGTACCGGCCAGCACGGCGGTCAGGGCCTGGGTCAGGGCCGCTTCGTCATCGGGCGCAACCAGCAGGCCGAAGGAGCCCTCGGGGCGAAACAGCTCCGGCACCCCACCCGTGGCCGGACCCACCACCGGGCAGCCGGTAGCGCGGGCTTCGAGCAGCACGCAGCCAAACGTTTCGGACCGGCTAAACGAAACCAGGGCCGCGGCCTGCTGCATTTCCCGGGCCACGGCCGCATGGGGTAGCTTGCCCAGAAACGTGACGGTACCATCAGCCAGCAGCCCTAAGTCCGCGGCTAGCTGGTGCAGCGCGGCCTCGTCGGGGCCGTAGCCCGCCACGCGCAGGCGCAGCCGGGGCCACTGCGGCCGGAGCTCTGCCACCACCTGCAGCACCCCGGACAGGTTCTTCACCGCGTCGTGGAAAGCGGCTACGTGCAGCAGCTGCCCCGGTACCCGGGGCGCCGCGCCCGGCGCAAACAGCTCCGTATCGACGACGTTGGCAATGACTGCCGACCGTTCATTGCGGAAGCCCAGCCGGTGCATGGCGTCCCGCAGTCCTGCCGAAACAGTGTGCAGGGCCGCGGCCCGCCGCACCACTTGGCGCGTGAGAGTGCGCCGGAGCCAGCCGATGCCGGCGGCCCGCTCGGGCAGATAGAGGGTCCAGTGCTCAGTGATGAGGTAGGGAATACCCTGCGTGAGCTGCAGCCAGCGGGCAAACAGGCCGGTACGCAGCAGCACGTGCACGTGGGTCAGCTGGGGTGGGCCGCCCCAGTGCTGCACCAGCCGGCGGTAGCCCTTGCTCAGGCACCAGAAGTACAGCAGCAGCTTCAGCACTTTGTCCAGGGGGCCGACGCCGGTGGGCCGGGCCCGGTAGTAATAGCGCAACGTAGGCACCGGCCCCGTCAGGTCGGCTTCGCAGTCGGTCCAGCGCGGCAGGGGGCCGCGGGCCACGGCGGCGAAGAGCACGGCTACCTGGGCGTGGGGTGCAATGGCGGCCACGTGCCGGGCTACGAAGTCGCCGTCCTGGTCATCGTAGCGGTTCGGGTACCACTTGGGCAGCATCAGCACGCGGGGCAGCTTCATAGGGGCGCAAGCTACGGGTTTTGCCGGGCCGGGGCAGGTCGGGGGATAACAAAAAAACCTGCCCCCGGGGTGGGAACAGGCTTTTCTTCGCACACTCGTAATGTCTAATGATTCACCCGCTAACTGTTATACCTGGGCTACTTGGCTACCACGAAGCGCACCGTCTGGCTGGTTTCGCTGGTCGTTACGGTGGCCATGTACATTCCGTTTTTCAAGTCGGTAGGCAGGCTCAGCTGCTGGGGGCCGGCGCTCAGGCGGCCGGCTTCGATAACGGCTACCTTGCGGCCCAGGGCATCCACGATGCGCAGGGTGGCGGCATCCGCGCGCTGCAGCTCGAAGGAGAGCAGGGCCGCGCCGGCCGAGGGGTTGGGCGCGACGCTCAGGCCCTGCACCTGGTCGGAAGCCGACTTGGCGGCCAGCGTGAAGCCGGGGCGGTTGTAGCAGGTGGTTTGAGGGTTGAAGTTAGACCAGCCGGCCGCCCAGTTGGTGGTTCCGCCAAAGGCTCCGCGGAACGTGCCGGTTTTCTCGAAGAAGGCGTCCGCCAGCTTCGCATCGGCGAAGGCGGCGCCCGTGTTCAGCACCGAGCTAGCCGGCAATACCAGGTCAGGTACGCAGGGCGCGTTGCCGCAAGTGCCCGTTACCCGGAAGTTGTCGGCGTTCAGGCCCAGGTCGGTGCTGGCTGGCAAGGTAGTGTTGGCACTGCCCAGCCAGAAGCCCTGCACGTCGAAAGTGCCGCCGCTTTGCTGGGTGTAGGGAGTGGCCATACCCGCCATTACGTTGTTCTTGAGCACCAGCGTCCCGCCCGTGGCGTTGGCCTGTACTGCCGAGCCGTCCAGGGTCAGGCCCTGAGGCCAGCCCGTGAGCACCGAGTTGAAAATGGAGATGCTGGTATTGCGCCGCAGGTGCATGGCCCGGGTGAAGTTGGCCGTAGCACCGATGGGGTTAGGCAGGATGGCGGTGATGTTGGAGAAGACCGGGGCCGTGCGGGGCGTCAGCGTCGAGCCGGCCGCATCGTTATCCGACTCAAAAGCCGTCGAGCCCGATACGTCAGCCGAGTTAGGCTCGCGCACAACCAGACCGTACTGAATCTTGCCCTGGAAGCCGAAGTCGGTATCGAAGTCGTCGTCGGTAGCGGCAATGGCAATAAGGTGCTTGGCGTTTACCGTGCCCCCAAACCACTCGAAGGAGTCGTCGCCGCAGTAGGATACCTGTACATAATCGATGGTGGTGCCCGCGCCAACGCCGCCCATGGTCAGGCCGTTGATTTCGGAGTTGGGCTGGAAGGCAATACCGGGGAATTCGATGCGCACGTAGCGCAGCGTACCCGAGTTGTCGTTGGGGTCGGTACCGCCGTATACCGCGCCTACGCCACCTTCAATGGTCGGCGTACCGGCCTGGTTCACTGGCGCCCGACCGCAGAGGATCAGTCCGCCCCAGTCGCCGCGGGCCCGGGAGCCGGCTGGCTGGCTGGAGGTGAAAACGATAGGCTGCGCGGCCGTGCCGTTGGCTTCGATGCGGCCGCCCTGCTTGATGATCAGAGCGCCCTTGCTGGCTTTATCCCCCTTGATGATAGTGCCGGGCTGAATCGTCAGCACCGCGCCATTCTCCACGAATACGAAGCCGTTCAGCAGATAGACGTTGTCGCTGGTCCAGGTCGTGTTGCCCGTAATCGAGCCCGATATAGCAACGGTAGCTGGGGCAGCCGGGCAGACCGTCTGGGCCGAGACGCTGGCAACCGGGGTTGCGGCGGCCACGGCGCAGGCGAGAAGGGCAGGGAGTAGAAGCTTTTTCATGACAGTATGAAGGGATGAAGGATGGTCTGATTTGCCGGGGCGAAGGTCCGAAACCATAACGCCCACCGGGTCAGGATGGGCGTTATGGTTTCGTTAGCGGCGTGTTACCTTATTGTGTAGGCCCTAGAAGTTGTAGGTCAGGCCCAGCGTGGAATAGGTGCCGCGGCGGTAGCTCGCAAACGAAACCCGGGGTTCGTCCTTGCTGATCTTGCCATCCCGGTTCAGGTCGTAGTAACTCCGGTAGCGCTGGTTGAGCAGGTCCTGAATGCCGGCCTTCACCTGCAGGTGCTTGCCGACGCCCTTGGTCAGGGCGAGATCCACGACGTGGCGGGGCATCTCAATGGCGGAGAAGTTCTGGGTTTTGTCGCCCACGAAGGAGATGCGCTGGCCTACTACATTGTACTGGGCGGAAACCTGCCACTTCCGTTCGTCATCCTGAAAAAACAGGCCGGTGTTGACTACGAAAGGCGACTGGCCCTGCAACGCCCGGTCGGTAAGGGCAAAATTGCGGTTGGCGTCGTTGTCGGGCAGCCGGACGCGGCTCCGGATGAACGAGGCATTGAACACCACCCCGAGCTTCTGCAGAAAAGGATTCTCGGTGAGCTCCACGAAGCCTTTGCGGGCCTCGAGCTCGATGCCGACATCATAGGCCCTGTCGGCGTTCTGGTACGTGAGGTAGAGCTGGGAAGTGCCGACCGACTGGGTGGTCTGCTCAATGGCGTTGCGGAACTGCTTGTAGAACACCCCAATCGACAGCATCTCGGAGCGGGTCGGGTAGAACTCGTAGCGCAGATCCGCATTGTAGATGGTTGCCGTCTGCAGGCTGTCGTTGCCCGTGATGATGGCGTTGTTGCTGAAGTCGAAGTAGGAGAAGCCGGCAATTTCGCGGAACTCCGGGCGGTTCACGCTTACGCTGCCGCCCAGCCGAAGCAGGCTGCGCGGGTCGAAGTTGTAGGTAGCATTAAGCGAGGGCAAAGGAATGGTTTTGATTTCCTCGTACTTGGGCTCTTCGCCGCCGTCATCGAGGAAGCGCCGGTTGTGCTCCAGGCGCAGGCCCCCCGACAGGCTGAGCTTATCGGAAATAGGCGCTACCAGCCCTACGTAGCCGGCCAAGAGCGTATTGTCGGCCTCGTACGACTCGTCCGGCTTGGTGCCTTCTTCCAGCTTGAAGCCATTGACGGGGTCAATATTTTCCGGCGCGAAGATCCGGTCAATGGAGGACGTCAGGATAGCGTCCCGGTCGGGGCGGGCCGTAAACGCGTCGAAGTTGCTGTACGTGTAGGAGAAGTATCGCTGGTTATACTGCCGGGCTTTGCGCTCGGCATAGAAGCCCGCCCGGATCTTGTACTCGTTGGCTTTGGTGGTGTCGCGCCCCAGAATGCGCTGCTCCCACTGGCCGGCGCCGGTGTAGGTATCCTCCTTCAGCGAGGAGAAAAAGCGGCTGGCATCGAAGGGGTTACCGCCGTTGGGGATGACCACAAAAAACTGGCGGTTGGAATCCTCCGGGCGCTGGGCCCGGTAGCGGCTGTAGTCGGGCTCATCCCGGTACACGTAGTTGTAGCCGCCGGTCCAGGTTACGGTCGAGCGGCTGGCCGGGCCAACATCGTGGGTGCCCTGAAGCTGCCCGGAGTAGATGGTGCGGCTCTGGTAGTGCAGGGCATGGTCGTTGCGCTCCTGCTGCTCTACCTTGTCAACGCCCCGGCGGTTTACTACTTCATCGGTGCCATACTGGTTGAGGAAGTTGCGAAAGTCGATCCGGTTCCGGTCGTTGAGGCGCAGCTGCCAGTTGTGGATGACGCCCAGGCGCACGGCCGTCAGCGCGCGGGTGTCGTTGTAGTCGTACTGCAGCGGATACTTCTGATCAATCTCCACGAACTCGCCGGCCCGCTGGCGCGACTGGACGTACTGCTCGCGGGTGTTGGAGTAAGAAACCGACGTCACATTGCTCAGGTACATAGACCCGATTTCATACCGGCGGTTGATGCCCAGCGAAGCCCGCAGATCCGGCATGGCCTTGGCCAAGCTCGGCAGCCAGGCCGTGCTACGAAAGCTGCGGCTTATGGTGTTGATTTGCTCGGCCGGGACCTTATCCGGATTGATCTGCTCGCCCGGCACGGAAGCCGGCAGGTCCCGCCGCCCGTTGTCGAAGCCTAGCCAGTCGGTGCGGGTCCGGTTGCTGGTCATGTAGCCATCCTGAAAGGTCGTGCTGTTGCGCACCCAGCCCGAAAGGCTGAAGCTGGTCGAGTTTTCCAGCACCGAGTTCTTGGTATACACCTTCACTACCCCGCCGCCAAACTCACCCGGCAGCTCCGGTGAGCCCGACTTGAAAATCAGGATCCGGTCAATCACTGCCGAGGGCAGAATGTCGAAGGAGAAGGAGCGGGTATCAACTTCGGCCGACGGCGTCAGCGCGTCGTTCAGCAGTACCGTGTTGTAGCGCTCGGCCAGCCCCCGGATAACAATGAAGTTGTTGTTTTGAATCGTAACGCCGGGAATGCGCTTGACTACCTCGGCCGCGTCGCGGTCCAGAGTTTTCACAATCTGGTCGTTGCTCATGCCGCTGACCACCACCTCGCTCCGCTTCAGATCCTGAAGCAGCGCCACCTCGGTGCCGGTCTGCTTCTGACCCGTTACCACTACCTCTTTCAGGTTCTGGGCATTTTCCTCCATCACGCCGTTCAGCGTCGTTTTGGCATTGGCCGTTACTACTACGCCCGGCGTAATCAGCGGCTTGTAGCCGATGTAGGTCATGGTGATGTTGTAAGTGCCGGGGTCGAGCTTCAGCTCGTAGCTGCCGTCCACGTCGACCGGGGCGGCCTGAGTGGTGCCCGTCACCAGCACCGTGGCCCCAATAACTCCCTCTGCTGTCTTTTTATCCGTTACCTTACCCCCAATCGAACCTTGCTGAGCCAGCAGTAAATGACTGAGCGTGAAACAGAAAATCAGTAGAGCAAAGCGCCGCATACACCAGTGGTTTAAAACTTTTTGCAAAGCTACCCGCACCCTGTTACGCGAATATTTCGACAGCATTATGCTTGTGTTATGCGCCGGCTAAGCAGTTCATATTCTGTTAGAAACCGCTACTTTTGCGGCCGTTTTACCCTTCTCTGCCCATGCTCCAGTCCATGACCGGCTACGGTATCGCCCGCCGCGAAACCGACCACTACGCCGCCACCGTCGAAGTAAAGTCCCTTAACTCCAAAACGCTAGACCTGAGTCTGCGCCTGCCCCGCTTCCTGCAGGACCGGGAACTGGAAATCCGTAACCTGGCTACCAAGGCGCTGGTGCGGGGCAAGGTGAACCTGACCTTTGACTTCTCGCGTCCGCGTGGAGCGGCCCGGCTGGGGGTGGTGCTCAACCAGGAAGCGCTGCTGGCCGCCTACGGCGAGCTGGAGAAAGCGGCCGAGCTGGTTGGCGCCCCCAAAGACCAGCTCTTCGCCCTGGCTCTCAACCTGCCCGGGGTGCTGCAGGCGCCGAGTGCGGAGGCGGTGGAAGAGGAGGAAGAAGTGAGCTGGGACGAACTGTTACCCTTGGTACACGAGGCCCTGGAGCGCGTCAACCAGTTTCGCCGCGACGAAGGCCAGACGCTGACCACCGAAATAATGGGCTACGTGGAGCGCATCCGTACCCAGCTGCACCAAGTGGAGCGCTATGACCCCACGCGCATTGAGCAGGTGCGGTCGCGGCTGCAAACGCACCTGGCGGAGATTTCGGCCAATGAGCATTTCAACCCCATCCGCTTCGAGCAGGAGGTATTGTACTACATTGAGAAGCTGGACATCGCCGAGGAAAAGGTTCGGTTGGGCAGCCATTTGCAGTACTTCATCGAAACGGTAGGCCTGCCGGAGTACAGCGGAAAGAAATTAGCCTTTATTTCGCAGGAAATAGGCCGCGAAATCAACACCATCGGCTCCAAAGCCAACGACTCTACCGTCCAGCATCTGGTAGTAGGAATGAAGGAAGAGCTGGAGAAGATTAAGGAGCAGATCAACAATATCCTCTAAGTTCAATCGGCTGGGAGGTTGTTGCGCAAATGTTTGAAATTGAATTTTTTGCATATAATTTGGTATAGCAGTTTCCCAATACCAAATTGATGTTCGCAGAAAAGTTGCTTGCCCAATCCAAACGCAACAGTTCTTCGTAAATGCCCTGGAAGCTACTTCAAGCGGGTTTTTCTCGGTGGAGTATGTTAACTGCAAATTATTTCTTTAGGAAATACTTGCGGTTTATGTTTTTGTGCGTAAATTGTGTTATCCGAACAGAAGCCCTCTTCTAATCAGATGTTTTCTCAAGTTTTGAATTCCACCTTTTTTCAGTCTACAACTATGAAAAAAGCCCTACTCGCCCCTGTTCTGTGCCTGACGCTGATGCTGATGGCCTTCCGTCCATACGCTGAGGTCGAAATGATCAAAAAGCGCGTTCTGAGCGAGCGTGTCGAAATCCTGATTCCTAAAGGTTTCGAAGTGATGAGCGAGCAGCAAATGGACTTCAACTATGCCAAGTCCCAGAGCCGCCCGAGCGTCATCTATACCAACAACAAGGAGGCCACCATCGCCTTCACCTACACCGACAACACGGCCGATCAGGATATGATCGACATGTATGCCGACAACTTCTACAAGATGTACTCGAAGCAGTACAAGGAGGCGAAGTGGTTCAACAAAGGCGTAAAAGAGGTGAATGGCCGCAAAGTAGGCTACATGGAACTCATGAAGCCCGAACTCGGCCACGAGGTGTATAACCTGATTTTCTTCACGGATGTCGAAGGCAAGCTGCTGATGTGCAACTTCACCTGCGCCGACCGTCAGAAGCCCGAGTGGGAGACAGTTGCCAAGCAGATCATGAACTCGTTCAAGACGAACAGCTAAGCCGGATTTCCACTTATCGTGTTACTGTCCCAGAATTGTCCGCCGTCAGGCAGACGATTCTGGGACAGTTGCTTTTTGCCCTTACGGGCAGGTTGTTGATTGTCCTGCACCTTGCCCAGCCTGACCGGCGGGAAGGCAAACGCACCCTGCGACAAGGGCATCATCAGCTTCGGTTTGCATAGGCTCTAAGATCAGGAAACGATCCTGCTGCTGCTGCCAGCAGCTAGTGCCGGGTTTACTGGTAGTGGCCTGGCGGTAGGTGAAAGCCCTGCTTACGGCTGAGCCGCGCCAGCCTGTCCGCCCAGAAGGTTTAGGAAACGGGTCGTGAGCTTGAAAATCCCCAGGAAGCCCGTGAGCGGCAGGGTATCCGGTCGGTCGTAGATATCGTGGTAAGCCTTGATGCCCCCGCGGGTGTAGAAGAAAAAAGTGGGGACGCCCTGCTCGGCGAAGGGGAAATGGTCGGAGTTGGCCGCGCGGCCCCGCGCGGCCAGCTGCGGCACAAAGCGGCCGGTAGCATTGAGTTGGGTAAGCTGCTGAAACTGCCGTTCGAATAGCTTGCCATTGACTACCGTTATGCCTTCTTCCCCGGTTCCCAGCAGGTCCATGTTGATCAGAAAGCGGATCCGGCTGAGCGGAAACAAAGGGTGAGCCACGTAATGACGTGAGCCCAGCAACCCGGCTTCCTCGGCGCCGAAAGCCATAAAGGCAATGGAGTAGGCCGGCTGATTTTCGGGCTTGGCGTAGTACTCGGCCAAGGTCAGCAACATGGCCGTGCCGCTGGCATTATCGTTGGCACCCGGAAAAAAGGTCTTTTTACCCATCCGCCCCAGGTGGTCGTAGTGGGCCGTGACGACCAGGAAGGAATCGGGCTGCACGCGGCCGGGTACGTAGCCGATCAGGTTCTGCGTCGGGTACTGCCGCTCCAGGCGGGCGTCAAGCTGCACGGCCGCCTGCTGGCCGCGGCCCGACCAGCGCTTCGCCAAGACCTGCAGGCGGGGCTGCGCATGCTGCGTGTCGGCCAGAGAAGCCGTGAGCTTGTCGGGCACCAGGGTGATGAGGGCCGCGGCCTGGTTCAGATGAGCCGCAAAGGCGTCGGGCAGCGTGCGCAGCCGGTCGGCGTCGCGCTGTCGTAGCACCACCACCTGGCCGCTCAGCGATTGGGTGAGGAAACGCTGACCCGCGGCTTCACTGGTGAAAATCAGGGTGTCGAGGGGGAGCAGCGGACCCGCCACGCGGCCGGCGCCGGAAGCCGGGTCGGCAATGAAATCGGTGCCGGGCTGCAGCAGCCGGCCATCGACGCCCAGCGAAAAGGCGCCGGGAAAGGTATTGACCGTAATGGTGAAATCCTGCGCGTACTGCCGGGTAAAGGAATGCAGCTTGAGCGCTCGAAAGCGGCGGCGCAGGTACGTGGCGGCGCGTTTGCTGCCCTGCTCTACATAGCCGCGCCCGTGCATGTCGGGCGCCGCCAGGATGGTGATGGTTTCGCGCACCTTGCCCATATCCTGCCCCCGGACGGCATTGCCCACGCTGACCAGCAGCAGGCTCAGGGCCAGGGCGGCAAGGGGTTTAGGACAGAAGGCGGGTAGGTTCGGGGGCATGATACAGCGTCGGTTATTCCCACCAGCGGCGCACAGCCCACATACTGAGCAGGCCGAGCAGGGTGCCCAGGGCATCCCCGATAACGTCGGACCATTCGCCGTGCCGGCCCAGGTGCATCGTCATTTGCAGCCCTTCAATCAGGGTGCCAAACAGGATGCCGCCCCCGAGCATCAGGCTGAAGGCGTGCTGTCGGAGCCCGGGCCACCGCTGCTGGCGCCGGGCGGAGAAGTAGCTCAGCCCGGCCAGCACAAAAAAGACGAAGGCGTGGGCCGCCGTATCGAAGGAAATAAGCTCCCACGGTGGCACGGCCGGCATGTCCTGGGCCGGGGTGAGCGTGAGCACCAACACCAGCGCCGCCCACGTCAGCGGCAGGGCCACGAGGGGCCGGCGGCGAAACGAGGGCGGCGCGGTGGGGAGCATCGGGGCCGGATTAAGCGCCTACCAGCTCGCCGTAGGTATCGGCCGTCAGCAGCGCATCGATTTCGGCCGGGTTGGCAATGGAAATTTTAATGATCCAGCCGTCACCGTAAGGATCAGAGTTAACGGTTTCGGGGCTGCCGTCGAGCTTGTCGTTGATTTCCAGAACCGTACCCGTGATGGGGCTGAACAAGTCCGAAACCGTCTTGACGGCCTCTACCGTGCCGAAAACATCATTCTGCGCTACCTCTTTGTCGAGGGTGTCGATGTCCACATAAACGATGTCGCCGAGCTCTTTCTGGGCGTGGTCGGTGATGCCGATGAAGGCAACGTCGCCTTCCACGCGGATCCACTCGTGCTCTTTGGTGTACTTCAGGTTGGCAGGAAGATTCATGGGAATGATTTTGGAAAAGGGAAAAAAGCAAGGGTACTACGGCCAAAAGTACGCGTTGGCGCGGGAAATGGCTAAGACGCGGGAGGGCCAGTTCGGTAAACAAACAAAAAAAACGCCGATGCGGGTGGCATCGGCGTTTTCTGCGGGCAGAATGGGGCGCTGCTACTGCGACAGGCTGTAGCGCAGCTGAATCCCGCCTTCCGTAGCCGAGTTCTTAAACGAGTTCTGCACCCGCGGGCTGTTGACGGTGCGGGTAAAGAAGAACTGCAGATTCAGGCGCTGGTTGAGCACGTAGTCGATGGTGGGGCGCAGCTGCATCTGGCGGGTGCCGTTGGTGATCAGGCCGCTGGGCCGGCCGACGCTGCCCGTCGTGCTCAGTGAAGGATCCACGGAACCTTCGATGGACCGCTGGATGGTGTAGTTGTCACGGATGGACAGGTCCAGGCGGGCCGTCAGCTCATTGCGCAGAATCTTCTGCTCGCCCCCGATGCGGAACGGAATCTTCAGCCGGTTGGTGGCGTAGCCGAAGCCAATGACCATTTCCTCGGTGTGCAGCTCCGTCACCTGGGCATTGGTCGTGTTCAGGCCCAGGGCCCGCTCGGTGCGGTATTCCAGGCGGCCGGTTACCTTCTGCAGGGTCTGGAAGTTGACCCCGATCAGCGGTGTCAGGCGCTCGGCAATGCTGACCTGCCCAACCACGTAGTACGGAATCAGCTGGTTGTTGGTGTTGAACACGTTGGACAGGTCGTTGTCGTTTCGGGGCTCGGCGTTGTACTGCGAAGACGTGGTGTAGCTGGCCACGCTGTAGGTGGAGGAGTAGCCGTGATTCAGGGTGATGGAGCGGAAGTAGCGCTTCACGAAGGGCAGCTCGGCCAGGCCGTTGTACTGAATAGTCCAGTTCGGAATCGGCAGCTGCGCAAAGGGGTTGAAGCGCTTGGCCTTGTAGCCGTCCGACGACTTGCCCTGGTAGGCATCCAGGAAGGCCGGCACCAGCACATCCTGGGAGTTGTAGCCGTAGCCAAAGCGCCGCGGGTTCTGCGGGCTCTGATCCTGGGTCAGCTCGTTGGCTTCCGTCAGCCGGTTGCGGATTATTTCGCGGTTGCTGATGAAGCGCTCAAAGGCTTTGGAGACGTTGCCGTTCGAGCTCAAGTCACCAAACATGGTCTGGATGGTGATGATGGACGTGTTGAACGAGCCGTTGCCCAGCGGCTGGCTGGCCCGCGGAATCTCGCCCCGGACCGGCGCCAGCGTGGCCGTATCGATGGGCAGACGGTAGAAAACCTCCCGGTTGCGAATCACGTTGCGGCGGCCGTCCAGCTGAATGTTGAAGTCGCGGATCGGCTCCAGCGTGGTGCGCAGGGTAAGGGCCTCGGTCAGCAGGGAGCTGAATGGCGTGTTGAGCAGGTCGCTGCGCCGGGTATAAATGCTGTCGGCGTAAATCTGATTGAACAGGCCGTTGAGGTCGGCCTGCTGACCCAGCACGAATGGAATACCCGGCTGCAGCTGGTCGTCGAGGCCGAAGAACTTGGTGCGCGGCAGGTAGCCCGGCACCAGCGTGCCCTGGCTGCGGGTGTAGGTAAAGTTCAGGGAGCGGGCCGTCATCAACGACCGCAGCACGGCCTTCAGCGCCCGCAGCTCGGGGCCTTTGGTCGAGTCGGCCGGGGCCGCTGCGTCGGCGGCGGCGACGCGGGTGGCCTGGGGCTGACCCAGCGCGGGCAGCAGCCCCTTGCGAGGGCCGCGGTCATCCTTGCGGGCCTCCCCCGGCGGCGGAGCGTTGTTGATGATGTTGAGGAAGCGCACTTTGTTGTAGAGCTTTACCAGGTCAATCTTGCCGTTGGCGCTCAGCTCCCGGTTGTTCTGAATCGTGTTGCCCAGGCTGATGGGCGTCACCAGGTTCAGGCTGTCGGGCGAGGTAGCGTTGGGAAACAAAGGCGCCGTCAGAGCCGTGGAAGCCGCTTCCCAGGTGTAGTTGGCGGCGTAGCGCGTATCGGCCGACAGCCAGTCAGTCAGCGGAAACTTGTCCAGCGGCAGGCGGTAGGTCAGCGCGACGGTCTGGTTGAAGTTGGTGGTGCGCCCCCCGTTGCGGAACAGGTTGTCGCGCAGCAGCGCCCGGTTGGCCCGGGCCGTGTCGCCGCTGCCGATGGTGCGGCCCAGGCC
The DNA here is from genome assembly GCF_039539525.1 of Hymenobacter algoricola. Taxonomy (NCBI): domain Bacteria; kingdom Pseudomonadati; phylum Bacteroidota; class Cytophagia; order Cytophagales; family Hymenobacteraceae; genus Hymenobacter; species Hymenobacter algoricola. The sequence goes on from NZ_BAABDH010000015.1 coordinate 33,004, forward strand.
TTCGTCTACCACCGCCCGGTTGTTGGCGGTGTAGTCGAAGATCAGGCTTTTGGTCAGGTCCCACTTCAGGTCGTAGATACGGTTGAAGAAGAAGCTCTTCTGGAAAATGCCCGGGATGCCCGCCGACGTCGGCACCTGCCCCGGCACCAGGGTGCGCTGCAGAAACCGCTCATTGTAGCGCCGGTCGATGTCGGCCCGGAAGGAAAAGCGGCTGGGCAGGGGCGTGAAGTTCAGGTCCTGAATAATCTTCAGGTAGGGCGAGTCCAGCACCTTGATCTTGGCCAGGGGCGTGTAGTTTTTCGGCGTCGTCTGGTAGAGGTAGGCCACGGCCGCGTTGTAGGTGCGGGTGTAGTCGCTGCGGGTGCGGATGTCGGTGTGCTCCCGCTCCGTGAGCGAGTAGCTCAGGGCCAGGTTCTCGACGTCGTAGGGGCGGGGCTTGCGGTCCGGGTTGGTTCTTTCCTTGCGCACGTTGAGCAGGCTGATGCTGCGGCTGGTGGTCTGGTCGATAACGGCCTTGCGGTAGGCCGCCTTTTCCTGGGTGCTCTCAAACTTCTCCAGCGACTGGGTCAGCCGGGTGTCGGGGTCCAGCGGGTCGTAGCGGGGCGAGCGGCTTTCGTGGCCGGTCTGCAGCAGCACAGGCACCTTCACGCCCAGACGCTCGGGCAGCAGCCGGTCGGCGGCCACGGTGGCATTCAGGTCGCCGCGCAGCACGTCGTCGAGGGAGCGTTGGGCCAGCTTGTCCTGCAGCCCGCCAAAGCCGACGGAGGTGAAGCTGCCGGTGGCGGTGATGTTGGCCAGGTCGGCGAGCTTGGTGTTGAAGCGGGCCGTAGCTGCCCAGCCGGTTTCCCGGTCGAAGTCAAATACCCGAAACTCATCGGCCCACAGGCAGAGCGACTTGGGCTGGAAGTCGTCGCCGGGGTTCAGCACCCCGATCAGCACGCCCTGCACGGCGCTGAAGTCGGGGTTGCCGACAATCTTGATGGTGGCCCCGTTGGGCAGGGTTTTGACGAAGGGAACCAGGTAATCGGGAGAAGCCGCTTTGTTGCGCTCCGACTTGGCGTCAATGAAGTCCTGAAACGAAATCTGAATTTCGTTTTCCGTGGGCCAGATTTCGGCCTGGCTGGAGGCGCCGGGCTGGGTGATGGTCAGCGGCAGCGAGTACTCGTAGTAGTTCTGGGTGTAGTCGGTGCCGATGCGCACGAAGGCCCGCACGTCGCCTGAAGTCACGTTGCGGTCCTCGCTTTCGGCGTGCAGGAACAGCCGCAGCTGCTTGTAGCGCAGCATGTTGATGTTCACGTTCTTGTAAGCCGCCTTGCCGAAGCCAGGAAGTAAGTTATCAGCGCACAGGCGCAACGACTGCTCGTTCTGCTCCCGGTTGACGGTACTGGAGCCGTATTCCCGGTCGCGCTGAATGTTCGGGGGCAGCACATAGGGAATAGAGCCCTTGCCGGCTACGGCCGCAACGCCGTTTTCCTCAATGCTGACCGTCGAGATGGTGAACGGGGTGTTGTCGGGGCCGCAGCCCACGCAGGGCCGGCCGGATACAGTAATCGGGCTCAGGAAGCGGCGCCACTGGTTGGCCACAAACTGTGGCTGGGCCATGCGCAGCACCACGGGCTCGGCAAACTGAGTGAGGTACATGCGCACGAAGCGGATCGACTTGAAGCCGAACTCCGCCGGGGCACCCCGCACGGCCGTAGGCTGCCGGACCGGGATGCGGAACTGGTACCACGACACCAGCTCGCCGCCGATGTTGTTGGTCACCCGGTCCACGATGTAGTTCTGGCCCACCACCAGGCTGGTCGGGGTAATGGGCACCCGGTACTCGTAGTAGCGCTCGGTGTCGGAAATGACGTTGTCGCGGTTCAGGTCTTCTTTGTCGGGGTAGGCGGTGGAGCTTTGCTGGCTGTCCTCCTGCGAGTTGCCCTGCATGCCGTTGTACTGCTTGTAGCGGCCCAGAATCTTGGTGTCGGTCTGGTCGTAGCCGCCGTCGAGGTGGTGGCGGAAGTTGTCGGCCGAGGGGTCGTCGATGCTGCCGTAGGCGGGGTTGGCCTGGGCGAAAAAGGCTTTTTCCGCGTCGTCGGTGAGGCCGTCGAGGCCGACGTCCTGCTGGTTGCGGCCCCCGGGGGCGGCGCTGAAGGCGTCGGTCAGGAACTGCTGGCGCGTCACCTGCCCCCAGATGGTGGCCTGCACGTCCTGGGCCGTGATGGTGGCACCGTCGGGCAGGCCGTTCTCAAACTCGTTCGCGTTGTCGCGCAGCACGTCTTCCGATATCGAGCCCAGGTTCAGGTACAGCTCCCCGCCGGTGCTGTTGTTCGTGGGCGGGTTCTGGGAGTCGTTCACCTGGCCGTTGACGCCCTTCAGGAAGGGGTCCATCATCCAGAACTCCATGTACTCCACGTTGGCATTGTCGAAATCCGTGTCGAACGTAATTTCGCGGCTGATGCCGCCGTAGTTATCGGCGTTCAGGCTGGGGGTGGCCGGGTTCAGAAACCGGCCGTCCGACGAAACGGCGGGGTTGTAGTTGTACTGGCCCCGCTCGTTGGGGAAGTACGCCAGGTCGAGGGTGTACTCGAAGCCGTTGCCGGTGGCGCCCACGTCGCGGTTCGGGAATATCTCCGTGCGCTTAACGCCGCGGGTGTAGTGGTTGCGCAGGTCGCCGTCCGAAATGTTGCCGGGCTTGTTGGAGCCGCCGGTATAGTAGCTCTGGTCGACGGTGTACCAGGCCAGCTTGGCCCGGTTGTAGGAGTGGGAAAGGTCGGTGACGAGGCCGCCGGGCAGCGTGCGCGGGGTGGCGGCCAGGCGCCAGAGCGTGGCCGAGTTCAGGCCGCCCAGCGAGTAGGGCGTGCGCGCATTCTCGAAGTCGTCGATGTAGGACACGCCGTTCTCGCCGCGGCTGCCCAGCTTCGAGCGGCTCGGCACGAGCTGGGCAATTTCGCCGCTGAAGGCGACCGAGGAAGGCTCCTTGGTCGAAATCAAGGGCAGCAGGTCGAGGTACTTGGTCAGGGCCCGCGAGTCGCGGCGGGCATTCACGTCGAAGCCGTAGATGGTGTTGTTGCCGGGCTCGTCGCCGATGTTGACGCGGTTGATGCCCGGGGCCTGGTTTTCGAGCAGGTGCAGCACCGTGGCCCCGAAGTTGACGTCCTGATTCAGCCGGTAGTCGAAGCGGGCTCCCAGCAGCCTGCGGGGCTGCACCTGCACCAGCGCGTTCTTCTCGAACTCGATGCGTAGCTCGTTGGCCGAGTTCAGGTAGCTCGGGTTCAGGATTTTCACCTTCGACTGGTCGTAGAAAACCTGGTAGTCGCGGCCTTCTTCCAGCAGGGTGCTGCCCGAGCGGACCCGCACCGAGCCCTGGGCAATACCGATGCCGGGCAGGTTGATTTCGTCGGTGGCCGTAGCCTGAAACCGCCCGCGCAGGAAGAACTTATCCTTCTCCTGAATCTGCTGAGCGTCGCTCTGGGTCTGGTTGTAGAGCGCCTGATATACGTATTTGCGCACCAGCTCCCGCTCGGCCGCGCCATTTGCGCCCGTAGTGTCGAACTGGGCGGTGAGGAAGCTGCCGAAGGGCTCCACCACCGGGAAGATGATCTTGCCCAGGTCGGGGTCGATGGTGGTGCCGGGGAAGAAGTCGAAGTTGCCGTCGGGGTTCCGGTCGTTGTTGGGGTTGACGTTGTCGAGGTTGAGCACCTCCACCAGCGGGCGGTTCTTGATCCTTTCGCCTTCCTTCAACGATACCAGATCGACGCCCGTCTGGTCGTCCTTGTAAACGATCTGCAGCTGGAAGTTGTCGCGGTTGAGCTGGTTGGCGTTCAGCGGGTAGATGTTTTTCATCATCAGATCCCACGTCGGCAGGTTCCGCGTCAGCAGGTTCAGGTTGGTGGGATTCACGCTCGGGTTGGCCAGCCCCACGCCCGGGTTGGTGGCCTTCAGCATCTTCAGGAAAATCACCTGGTCGGGCCCTACTTCACTGTAGCTTTCCTGTAGCTCACCCACCTGGTAGGTCTGCCCGTTGTAGATGTACTCGTAGGAGACGCCCAGCACCTGCTCGGGCAGCAGGGGCGTGTTCAGCGAGAGGTAGCCGAGCTGGGCATTGAAGGTGAATTCGCGGGGGTCGAGCTTGCGGGCCCGCACCCGCTCAAAGTCCACGCTTTTCTCCAGCTGCAGCCCGGGGGTGGTCTGCAGGTAGGTGTCGACGCTGGTGTTGCCGCGGGCGGTTGGGCCGCCCTGCACCACGGCGGCAAACTCCGGGTTGATCTTGTTGTCGGCGGCGGCGCGGCGCTGGTTGGCGCGGAACTGCGGGCGGTACACCCGCACCGGCTCGGCCAGATCCTGGAGCGTCACCACGTTGCGCAGGTTTTCGGCGGTGCGGTTGTCGCTGGTGATGTACACCTCTACACGCCGGATTTCTACCCCCGACTGGATGGTGGGCAGGTTGCGCAGGGCCGCGTCGTACCGCTCGCGGAAGAAGTGGGAGAGAAAGAAGTGCCGGTCCCGATCGTACTGGCTGGCCTTGAGCTCGAAGTTGCGGCTCTGGGCGCCGTTTTGTACCCTCACCTCGTCGGCGGTGCCGCGCAGGGTGCTGGCCACCGCCGTCACGGCCAGCTTGCCAAACTGGAGCTGGGTTTTCACCCCGAACAGGTTCTGCCCGCCCTGGATCAGCGAGTTGGTGATGGGCAGACTCACGTTGCCCAGCTCGATCTTGCGGATGATTTCGGTTTCGAAGCCCGTGTAATCGAGCTTCATGTTATTCTCGAAGTCGAAGGCCGCCTTGGTGTCGTAGTTAAACGTGAGCTTGAGCTTCTCCCCGATCTGGCCGGTGAGGTTCAGGTTCATCGTCTGATCGTACTGGAAGTCGCCCACGCGCTGCTGGCGCAGGGTAAGGGTGGGGTTCTGGTTGCGGTTGAAGCGGGCCCCCATGCGCAGGGTCACGGCGCCGTTGGGCCGGATATCGACGTAGCTGCCCCCGAAAATCCGGTCGGCCATCGGGCCCAGGTAGATCTTAGGAATCAGGCGCTTGCTGGTAGGGGCCTCCGGGTCGCCGGCCACGCCACCGCTGGACTTGGCCCGGAAGTAGTTGCGGATGGCCTCGCGCTGCTGCCACTCCGAGTACTCCTCGAAGGTCATACGGCTCGGGTCGCGGTAGTCGATTTCCTGGCCCACCCGCTCGCGAATGTCGAAGTACTGCAGGCTGTCGTCGGGCGTCACGTTCAGGTTCACGTTGCCGGGCAGCCCCAGCAGCAGGGGCGAGCGACGGCGCTGGGGCGAAAACGGCGTGCCCGCCCGGTCTTTCGGATCCACTTTGGGCCGGCGGCTGGGGCGGTAGCGGCTGGTATCGGGCAGCGCCACGCGGGGCGTGTCCGGGGCCGCGGTGAAGCGGCCGGCGGCCTTGGCCGCGGGCAGCCAGGCCCAGAGCTGACGCAGGGCAAAGCCGGGGGCTCCGACCGGGGAAGCCTGCGCCCACCAGGCTACCAGCGACGCAAAAACGACTACAGAGGCAGTGAGTAACTTCTTACCAGAGTTCAAAGGAAGCAATCAAGCGGCGAGCCGCGTAAAATCTAATGGGACTTGAGCGCAAACTTGATCAGTCCCTCCACGCTCAGCTCGTGGCCGTGCTTGTTCTGGATCTGATCCAGGGTTTTTTCGGCGGCGGCGCGGGCAAAGCCCAGGGTCACCAAGGCGGCTAACGCTTCCGAGCGGTTGGTATTGTGTGCCTTGGCCATCGGCACGGTATCCACGCCGGCCTTGGCCAGCAGCTCGTCTTTGCGCATCTTGTCGCGCAGCTCCAGAATCACGCGCTGGGCCGTTTTGGGCCCCACGCCCTTGATGCTCTGAATGGCCCGCACATCTTCCTGCACAATGGCGTGGCGGATTTCGCCCACGCTCATGCTGCTCACCATCATAATACCCGTGCCCGGCCCGATGCCCGACACCGAAATAAGCTGCATGAACAGCGCCTTCTCGTTGGGGTCGAGGAAGCCGTAGAGGGTGTGGGCGTCTTCCTTGATGTGCTGGAAGGTAAAGAGCTTGGCCTTCTGGCCCTCGGCGGGGAGCTTGGAATAGGTGGCCAGAGAAATCCTGATTTCGTAGCCCACCCCGCTCACGTCCATGATGGCCATGGTGGGGTCTTTGTGAGCCAGGGTTCCGTCGATGTATGCAATCATAGGGACAGTAAGACCGGCGCAGGCCGGCAGTTCGGGACTGGTAGGGGTGAGTGGTGGCAGCGCCAGCCTTTCAGCCGCAAGCCGCCGAACGTGAAGCTGGCGGGAGCTAACCCAAATCTACGGATTTTTGGCGCTGGTTTGAGGTAAGCACCAAATCGGAATAAACCGTTCCCGGCCGCGCCGCCCGGGAAAAAGAAAAAACCGGTCGGGTGGTCCGGCCGGTTTTTCTAGAATCTGGAACGTCAGGCTTGATCTGGCGTCCGCGCAGTCGAAGCATCTGGCTCGGCGTCGTTGGAGTACTACTCAGACATCAGCACGCGAGATTCCTCGGCTTCGCTCGGAACGACGTTCACCCGGCTCTATAGCGTTTGTCCGTAGGTCTGGGCATCGACTACGGCAATGGCAGTCATGTTGACGATGTCGCGCACGGTGGCACCCAGCTGCAGGATATGGACCGGCTTGCGCATGCCCATCAGCACGGGCCCGATAACCTCGGCCCCACCGATTTCCTGCAGGATCTTGTAGGCAATGTTGCCCGACACCACATTGGGGAAAATCAGGGTGTTGGCGCCTTTCTCGGCCAGCTCGCTGAAGGGGTAGTGCTCCTGCAGCAGCTGGGGGCTCAGGGCCGTGTTGGCCTGCATCTCGCCGTCCAGAATCAGGTCGGGGTAGCGCTTTTTGGCCAGCTCGGTGGCCTTGCGGGCCTTGCCGGGCAGCTCCCCGGCGTTGGAGCCGAAGTTGGAGTAGCTCAGCACCGCAATGCGGGGCTCGGTGTCGAAGAAGCGCACGGCCCGGGCGGTGAGGCCGATGATGTCCACCATTTCCTCGGCCGTGGGGTCGATGTTGACGGTGGTGTCGGCGAAGAAGAAGGGGCCCTTCTTGTGCTGGATGATGTACATGCCCGCCACCCGCTGCACGCCGTCTTCCACCCCAATCACCTGCAGGGAAGGAATAATGGACTTGCCGTAGTCTTTGGTGAGGCCGGTGATGAAGGCGTCGGCGTCGCCGCATTCGAGCATCATGGAGCCGTAGTAGTTCCGCTCGCGCAGCAGGCGGCGGCCTTCGTAGAGGGTGATGCCGCGCCGCCCCCGCTTCTCAAACAGCAGCTTGGTGTACTCCTCGCGCTTGGCGTCTTCCTTGAGAATGTCGATGATTTCGCAGCCTTCCAGGTCCAGGGAGTTGGCGCGGGCAATGGCGTCGATTTTCTCGCGGTTGCCGAGCAGGATGGGCTTGGCAATGCCCTCGTCGTGCAGGATCTGGGCGGCCTTGAGGATCTTGTAGTTGTCGGCCTCGGGGAATACCACCCGCTTGGGGCTGCTTTTGGCCGCCGAGGTGATGCGGTTCATCAGCTTCTGATTCACGCCCAGGCGGCTGCGCAGCTCGTCCTCGTAGGCCTGCCAGTCGGTGATGATGCGGCGGGCCGAGCCACTCTCGATGGCGGCCTTGGCCACGGCGGTGCTGACGGTGATAATCAGGCGCGGGTCGAGGGGCTTGGGGATGAGGTAGGTGCGGCCGAAGGCCAGGGTGTTGTCGCCGTAGGCCTTGTTGACCATCTCCGGCACGGGCTCCTTGGCCAGCTCGGCCAGGGCCGTGACGGCGGCCAGCTTCATGGCCTCGTTGATTTCGGTGGCCCGCACGTCCAGGGCCCCGCGGAAGATGTAGGGGAAGCCCAGCACGTTGTTGACCTGATTGGGGTGGTCGGAGCGGCCGGTGGCCATAATCAGGTCGGGGCGGGTGGCCATGGCCACGTCGTAGGCAATTTCGGGGTTGGGGTTGGCCAGGGCAAACACAATCGGGTCGGCGGCCATCAGCAGCAGCAGCTCGGCGGGCAGCACGTTGGCGGCCGAGAGGCCCAGGAACACGTCGGCGCCCTGCATGGCCTCGGCCAGGGTGGTGATGGGGCTGTCGGTGGCAAACTGCATCTGCAGCTCGGCCAGGTCGGTGCGCTGCTGGTTGATGACGCCGTCCTTGTCGAAGACGATGACGTGCTTGAGGCCCAGCTCGCGGTACAGGCGCAGGCAGCTAATGGCCGCGGCGCCGGCGCCGCTTACGACCAGCTTGATTTCGTCGATGCGCTTGCCCACCACTTCCAGGGCGTTGAGCAGCGCGGCGGAGGAAATAATGGCCGTGCCGTGCTGGTCGTCGTGCATCAGCGGAATGTTCATCTGCTCGCGCAGGGCCTTCTCAATCACGAAGCACTCGGGGGCCTTGATGTCTTCCAGGTTGATGCCGCCGAAGGTGGGCTCTAGCGACTTCACGATGCGGATAAACTCGTCGGGGTCGGTGGCGTCGATTTCGATGTCGAAGCAGTCGATGCCGGCGAACTTCTTGAACAGCACGCCCTTGCCTTCCATCACCGGCTTGGAGGCCGCCGGGCCGATGTTGCCCAGGCCCAGCACGGCGGTGCCGTTGCTGATGACGCCCACCAGGTTGCCCTTGGCGGTGTACTTATAGACGTCGTCGGGGTTGGCGGCAATGGCCAGGCAGGGCTCGGCCACGCCGGGGGAGTAGGCCAGGGCCAGGTCGAGCTGGGTGCTGACGGGCTTGGTGGGCACTACTTCAATCTTGCCGGCGGGGCTCTGGGAGTGGTAGTCGAGGGCTTCCTGCTTGTTGATCTTGAGCATGGGGGGGTGGCAATGGGTGAGCTGCTGGGAGAGCAAGTAAGCAAGTTGGGGCCAAATCAGCCGGAATCAAAGTGCCGGCGCGGCCGGGAAGCGGAAAGCCCGGGAGCCTGGCCCGGGGCGGACTTGCCAAAACCGGCCGCGGTGGGTAAAGCCCCGGCCGCCTCCCTCCCGACGACGGGCGGCCGGGTAAAAGCCCCTCAGCCGCTCGTTTTTCCTGCCCGTCAGCGCGTAAATAAGACGGGAGCGGGCGTTCCGGCGACGGAGTTTCGCGTCGCCGGAACGCCCGCTCCCGTCCCGGAAACGCGCCCCTGCGTGCCCGAGACGGGACGACCCGTAAAAAAAACGCAACCTCCCGTAGCAAAGCCGGGAGGTTGCGTAGCAAAGATGGAATTCCGCGTATCGAAGACGGAACGGCGCGTATCGGCGACGGGAAGTTGCGTCGCCGATACGCGGCCGGGCTAGCTAGGGCTTCTTGGGCGCGTCCTGCTCGAAGCGGGGCTTTAGCTCCGCTACCGAGTCCTGGGCCCCGGCCACACCCTGCTTGGCAGCCTGCTGGGCAGAGCCGTAGAACGACAGGGCGGCCACAAAGGCCTCGCTGCCCAGCTTCATGCTGGTATGGGTGAGGCCGGTAGCCAGGGGCTGCAGGCGGCGGCTAATGCTTTGCAGCTGCTGCCAGGCCGTCAGGTCGAGGCGCAGCTCGGGTACGTTGAGGTAGGCCGGGGCAAACTTGGGGTGCAGCTCGGCCAGGTCGAGGGCTTTCTGGATGAAGGGCAGCGACGCGTCGGAGGCTTTGGGCAGGCGGCGAATCTGGGCCGCGGTGAGGGTGATGAGCACCGGGGCCAGGGCCGCGTCCAGCGCATCCAGGGCGGCGGTTATCTTCTGGAGGTCGGCGGCGCTGAGGGTAATCTGCAGGTTATCGGGACTAGGCATAAGAATGGAGGTTGGGAAGTGAGGAAAAAGAAACTGGGTAAGCTTATTTGAGCCGCACGTCGAAGCGGCCGTCGGTGATGGTGACGGTCTTGCCTGCTGTCGTGGAAATACCGGCGGCGGAGAATCGGAATGTGCCAGCAGCAATTTTTTGCAGTGTATCGATTCGGGTTAAGTCAACTTCACCTATTTGCACATCATTGGTAAAATACTGCCCAGTAGCATCTTTATAGTAGCCGTTACTTCCCGATGAAGTAGAGTTTAGAAAGTATTTGCCAGGCTTAAAAGCCTCCTTTACTACAATGTCTACTCCACCGTCACCTCTGGCAGATATATATAAATACCCTTGATAGACGTAAGCTTCCAAGGGCTGGCGGTTGGTAATGGAAGTGGCTTGCGCGGGTTTGGGCAGAAAGGCTTTGCCGTCCACGAGGCAGCCGAAGGTGTGCTTGCCCTCCCGGGTGGCTTTGGGCAGCGCGTCCAGCTCGGTTTCTTTCTTGCAGGCGCTGGCCAGCAGCAGGACCAGGGTAAGGAGGCGGCAGGTTGTCATAGCGGGCTTAGAAGTGAAGCAATAAAAAAGCCCCGCGCCCACGGCCTGGCCGGCTACCGAAAGAGGCAGCGGGCGACGCGCGCAGCAGGAGCAACAGGAGGGGAGGCGAAACCGGCCCGGCGCAGGAAAGGAATAGGTGTGGGCGGCGGTAGGATAGCGGTAACTGTCGTAAGAATAGGCAATTGGCGCAATACGGCAATGCCGGCCCCCAACCAAAATACGACGCTGTCAGACTTGGAAATGCGGGGTTTTCACCCCGGAAACCGGCCCGAAACGGCCCGTCCGCGCAACCGGGGCGGTTTTGTCGGGCAGCAGGTTAGACATTACAGGCACAAAAAAAGGCTGCCGCGTTGGGCTGCCTTGGTCTGTAGAAACGCCTGTTCACGTCTGCGCGACGGTTTCGGTATATGCCCGGCAGTGGTGCCACGACTCCAAGTTGTGGCACCACTGCGTTGAACGGCACTACTCAGCTCTGCACTATCACCAGCTTCTGCCCGGGCTTCACCTCGTCGGATTTGAGGTTGTTGAGCTTGCGGAGCTGGTCCACGGTCACGCCCTGGTAGCGGCGGGAGATGTTGTAGAGCGTGTCGCCGGGCTGCACGAGGTGGGTTTTGGGCAGCGTCAGGGCGGGGCCAACCGGCTCGGGAGCCGCCGGGCGGCGGGCTTTGGGAGCCGGGGCAGCCGGCACCAGGGCCAGGGTGCCGGGCTCGGTTTCAGTGGGCGCGGTAAAAACCAGCTTCTGCCCGGGCACCACGGTTTCGGAAGTCAGCTTGTTCCAGGCCATAATCTGGGATACCAGCAGGCCCCGCTCCCGGGCAATCTTGGTCAGGTAGTCGCCGCGTCGCACCAGATAGGTGGCGGGCAGGCTGTCGTCGGGAGCCGGGGCCACCGCCGGTCCGGCAACAGCTGCCATTTCCCGGACTGCTTTCGATGATTTGGGAGTGGCAACCACAGCTTTGGCGGCTACCGGCTCCGGCTTGGGGGCCGGCTCGGCGGCCGTGGCCGTTTCCAGGGTGCCGGACTCCGCGGCGGCGGCCGCTACGATAGTTTTATCGGCTGGCAGAGGCAGCCGGGCCGGAATGCGCGGCTTGGCTACAACGGCCCCGGTGGGTGCTGCTTCGGGCTTCTCCACGGGCAGGAATACCACCAGCTGCTGGCGGGGCGTCAGGGTCTGCCGGCTGCGGGGCAGCTCGTTCCAGCGGCGGATCTGGGCGGGCGTCACCTCGTAGCGCTCCGCCACGGCGGCCACGGTTTCGCCGCGGCGCACGGTGTGGCGCACCCGCCGAAGCTTGGGCTTGTCGGGCTTGTCGGCCACGGTCTGCTCCGCCGCTGCCAGCAGCGTGCGGGTCGAGTCGGTGCCGTCCAGGGCCGGGGCCACGGGCGCAATCGGGGGCGGCGGGGGCGGGGCTACCTGGCAGAAATCCAGCACCGTGTTGCGGTCCAGGGCCGCCATTTCCACGCTCACGCACCTGGGCACGGTCAGGGCGTAGTTGCGGATGGTGGCCGGCAGGTAGGTCTTGCGGATTTCCGGGTTCTGCTTAAGAATGGCGCTGGAGTCGAGCCCGAACTGGGCCGAGAACTTGCGCAGGTCCAGGCTGCGGCCCGAGATGATAAGCGTATCGGTGGGCTCGGGGTAGAGGTAGTGGAGCTGGTCGGAGTGCAGCTGGTGCTCGTTGGCGTACTGCATCGTGTAGAGCAGGGCCGTGAACGTGGGCACGTAGTTGCGCGTCTCCTTGGGCAGCGAGGGGTACAGGGCCCAGAAGTTGCGCTGGCCGGTGCGCTTCATGGCCCGGCTCAGGTGGCCGCCGCCCCAGTTGTAGGCCGCCAGCACCAGCTCCCAGTCGCCAAACTGCCGGTACAGGTCGCGCAGGTACTTGCAGGCCGCCTCGGTCGACTTCTCCGGGTTCATGCGCTCATCGATGTACTCGTTGCGCACCAGCTTCAGGTCGCCGGCCGTGGGGCCCATGAACTGCCACAGCCCGACGGCTCCCGCCCGGGAGCGGGCCGTGGGCAGCAGCGCCGATTCTACCACCGCCAGGTACTTCAGGTCCTGGGGCAGGTGGTACTTGGCCAGGTATTTCTCAAACAGCGGGAAGTACAGGTTCTGCCGCTCCAGAATCCGCTGGGTGTAGGCGCGGTTGCGCACCGTGAAGTAGTTCACGAAGCTCATCACCGTGCCGTTGAACACGTGGGGCACGTCGGTTTCGAAGCAGTTTACCCGGTCGCCGACCAGGTCTTTCAGCTCCGGCGGGGTTTGCAGCCACACCAGCCGGGCCGAGTCAACGGCTTCCACCGGCGGCTCGGCCACGAGGGAGTCGGGCGGCAGCTGGAGCAGGACGCGGGCCGTGTCGGCGGGCTGGGCGGGCGTCAGCGCGGGCTGCACCTGAGCCGCGGCGGGATGAACCCCGGCCGCCAGCAGCAGCACCACCCCCAGCCGACCCCACGCCTTCCTCATCACATGGCGGGGGTAAGGGTTTCCGTCACCGATTTGGCAAAGGCCAGCAGGTGCTCCTCGCGGAACGCCCCGCTCAGCATCTGCACGCCAATAGGCAGCCCGGCCGCATCCGTTCCGGCGGGTACCGAAATAGCCGGGACGCCGGCCAGCGAAGCCTGCACCGTGAAGATGTCGGCCAGGTACATGGCCAGCGTGTCCTTCTCGTTTTCGCCGATGCGGAACGCGGTGGTGGGCGTGGTCGGCAGCACCAGGAAATCGTACTGGCGCAGCAGCTCGTCAGTTTTCTCCTTGATCAGGCGGCGCACCTTCTGGGCCTTGGTATAGTACGCGTCGTAGTAGTCGGCCGACAGCACGAAGGTGCCCAGCAGAATGCGGCGCTGCACCTCGGGGCCGAAGCCCTGGGCGCGGGTTTTCTTGTAGAGCGACTCCAGGTCGGTGGCATCCGGGGCGCGGTAGCCGTACTTCACCCCGTCGAACCGGCTCAGGTTGGAGCTGGCCTCGGCCGTGGTCAGGATGTAGTAGGAAGGGACGATGAAGTCGAGGTAGGGGAAGTCGACGGCATCCACCACGTGGCCCTGGTCGCGCAGCGAGTCGAGCACGCCTTCCACGGCCGCCTTGATTTCCGGGTTCAGGCCCGGCCGCTCCATCGTGTCGCGGATGTAGCCGATGCGGTAGTGGGACGCGGGCGTGAGCAGCTCACTGTAGGCCGGCACGGGCTGCTGGCTGACGGTGCTGTCGAAGTCGTCGGCGCCGGCCATTACTTCCAGCAGCAGGGCCGCGTCGTCGACCGAGCGGGTGAGCGTGCCGATCTGGTCGAACGACGAGGCGTAAGCAATCAGGCCGTAGCGGGAAATGCGCGAGTAGGTGGGCTTGAAGCCGATGATACCGCAGAAAGCCGCCGGCTGGCGGACCGAGCCGCCGGTGTCGGAGCCAATCGAGGCCAGGCACAGATCGGCCTGCACGGCTACGGCCGAGCCCCCCGAAGAGCCCCCGGATACGCGCTCCGGGTCAATTTCATTGCGGACGGGTCCGAAGTACGATGTCTCGTTGGAAGCGCCCATGGCGAACTCGTCGCAGTTCTGCCGGCCGATGACGATAACGTCCTCGTCGAGCAGGCGCTGCACGGCCGAGCCGGTATAAAGCGACGTGAAGCCGTCGAGGATGCGGCTGCTGCTCTGCAGGGCGTGGTCCTTGTAGGCCAGCACGTCCTTCAGCCCGATGACCATGCCCGCCAGCTTGCCGGCGGTACCGGCCGCCAGCTTGGCATCCACGGCGTCGGCCTGGATGCGGGCTTCGTCGGCGAAGACTTCCAGAAAAGCATTCAGGTGGCTTTTCCGCTGGATGTTATCCAGGTAATACTCCACGAGCTGACGACAGGTGGTGGTGCCTGCCGTCAGCTCGTTTCGAACTTCCGTAAGAGAATTGAACCGTCTCAAGGGGGTACTATTCGTTAGACATTTGATCAAACCGGGGCCGCTCCTTCACGGGCGGCACCGGGCTCCCGTCCAGCGGCGGAGCCACCGGGGCCGGCGTCACCACATGGGCGTCCGAAACTAAGGAATTTTCAGCTTGAGCGGGCACGGCAGACACTACGGGCGGTACCGACTGGCTGGGGTCGTGGTAGACCTGGGGCGGCTGGGGCTGGCGGCCGGCGTTTTCAAACTCGCTGCGGATTTCGCTCGAAGCGTCTTTGAACTCGCGGATGCCCTTACCCAGGCCGCGGGCCAGCTCGGGAATCTTGTTGGCGCCGAAGAAGATCAGGATGACCACCATGATCAGCATGATTTCGCCGCCGCCCAGGTCGCCGAGGAACAGAAAGAGGGGAGTCTGCATGGCTGACAGGGTTACAGGCGGGTGTTGGTCGGGTCGTTCGGATTCACGGGCCGGTCGTGGAACTCCGGCTTTTCATCTTTGGAGGCGTCCTTGAACTCGCGGATGCCCTTGCCCAGCCCTTTGGCCAGCTCCGGGATGCGCTTGGCGCCGAACAGGAGAATAACTACGAACAGAATCAGCAGAATTTCGGTCGTGCCGAAGCTACCAATCAGAAAAAGCGAGGCGAGTGTCATGGGAGGTGGCCTGAAGCCGGTTTAGGGTACAAAGGCTAGTATACGCGGGTTCGGCTGATTCAGGATTGGTAAAGGTACCCGATAATTTTCAAAACCGTCTTTGGCCGCCGCCGCCGGCCATCCGAAACGGGGCCTATTTACGTAGCTGTCAGAACCGTTCACCGCGTACATAGTTTAACTTGCCGCGTACCGGAGCTCGTTCACCGGGTAAACCTCTGGTGTGCGGCGGGCGACTCCTACCTTCGACTCCCTCTACCCGGCTTCAGTCAGCTTATGTCCGTGAAAACGCGCCAACCTACCGTTCCCCAGCCATTTCCCGGCGTCATGCTGCGGGCTGTGGACGAAACCGAGCGTCTGGAAGCGCTGCGCAACTACCAGATTCTGGACACCCCGGCCGAAACCGTGTTCAACGACCTGGTGCAGCTGGCCGCCTACATCTGCGGCACGCCTGCCTCTATGGTGTCGATGATTGATGCCGACCGGCAGTGGTACAAAGCCACCACCGGCCTGGACCGCCCAGAAAGCATGCCGCGCGACTTGTCGGTGTGCCAGTACGCCATGCTGGCCGAGGACGTGGTGGAGATTGAGGACATGGCCCAAAACGCCTTTTTCCGGGACAACAAGCTGGTGACGGAAGACCTGAAAATCCGCTTCTACGCCGGTGCCCCGCTGATTACGCCCGAAGGATTGCCGCTGGGCACGCTCTGCGCGACGGACACCGTGCCGCACCGCCTTACTGAGGCCCAGCGCGGCGCCCTGCGGATTCTGGCCCGCGAAGTGGTGGCCCACCTGGAGCTGCGCCGGGCCCGCACCCAGCTCGAGCTCGAGCAGCGCAAGCTCGAAGGGCTGCTGCGCATGGCCAACGACACGGCGGAGTCGCTGTACATGGGCAGCCGCAACGAGATTTTCATCAAGCAGGACCACAAGCTGCTGCGGGTGGATACGGCCGACATCCGCTACGTGGAAGCCTTGGGCGACTACGTGAACATCTACGCGGGCAAGGAGCGGCACACGGTGTACACCACTATGAAGGAGCTGGAAACCAAGCTGCCCGCGCGCGAGTTTGCCCGGGTGCACCGCAAGTACATCGTGCGGCTGGACCGCATAACCTCTATCGAAGCCGATGCGCTGGTAGTGGATACCGGCCGCACCACGGAGCGGACCACCACGCTGCTGCCGGTCCCGATTGGCAGCTCCTACAAGGCCGCCCTGCTCAGCCGTCTCAATTTGGTCTAACTCGGTGCCGGTCGGGCGGCCGGATAACGAAAGTCGTGCTTCACCGAGGAAAAACGGCTATTCAGCGAATTAAATAGTATTTAGCCAGGGCTGCTCCTATCTTTCGGCATGTTATCAGGGACTGTCCCGCTCTTGGCAGAGTACCTTCGGGTGATTTTCGCCATGCCGGATAAGAAGTGGTAGCTAAGTTTGTTTTCATAGCTCAGAAAGGCACCGCACGCTGTACGGTGCTTTTTTTTGCCCGCTGGTTTCGGGGCCGCCCGGCGGCCTTAGCGGTTGCGGCTCAGCCAGTTTTCCGGGTTCAGGTTTGAGCTGTTGCGCCACACCTGAAACTGCACCTCCGACGTCCCCTCCGCGCTGGTATACACCGTGCCGATGGACTGGCGCGTGCGCACCATCTGGCCTTCCGTCACGGTGACCGTCCGCAGCTTGGCGTACACCGTGAAATACTCGCCGTGCTGAATCATGACGATGTTGTTCATGCCCGCAATGCTGGCCACGGTGAGCACCTTGCCGTCGAAGATGGCGCGGACCGGCTCCCCGGCGCTGGTCTGGATATCCACGCCGCGGTTTTCGACGATGACGTTTTTTAGTACCGGGTGGGAGTGGCGGCCGAAGCGCTGGGAAATAAAGCCGCGGGAGACGGGCCAGAGCAGGCGGCCCCGGTTGTCGGCAAAAGAAGTGGAGAGCACCGCCGTTTCGGGCGTCAGCGTGACGCGGTCAGTCCGTTCCGCAGGGGCTTCCTCCGCCGGCGTCTCGGCCGCCGGGGCCGCATTGGTGCGGGCCGTAGCGGATTCGGCCGGGCGGCTGGCAGAGGCCGGGTTGCTACGGGCCGCGGTGGCCTTGGTGGCCCGGGCGGCGGCGGCGCGGGCAGCGGCGGCGCGGGCCACGCGGGCGGCGCGGGCAATTTCATCCCGCACCCGCTCGGCAATCAGGTTATCGAGGCGGCTGACGGCCTGCTGCCGCTCGGCCAGCTCCTGCCGCAGCCCTTCTTCCTGCTGGCTGAGCTTGGTGACGACCTGATCCTGCTGGGTTTTGAGGGTGAGCAGGTTGCGGCTTTCGGCTACCTGGGTGGTCAGCAGCGTGCTTTTCTCCTGCTTTTTCTCGGTCAGGCCGGTGAGCTGGCTGCTCAGGTGCTGCTGGGTGCTGGTAATCTGGGCGGCCTGCTTCTGGCGCACTTCCGAGTACTGGCGGATGTAGCGCAGGCGCAGCATGAGCTGGTTGAACGACTCGGCCGCAAACAGGAACATGATGCGGTTGTAGCTGTTGGCCGTCTTCGACGAGGCATAAATCAGCCGGGCATATTCGGCCTTCAGCTGCGCCAGGCTCTGCTGGGTCTGCTGCACCTGGGTGGTGGTCTGCCGCACATCCGATTCGAGGTACTTGAGCTCCGAGGAAATGGTGCTGATGACGCTTTTCTGCACCGTCAGCTTTTCCTTCAGGGCATTGAGCTGCCCCAGGGATGCCTGCTTCTGCTTCTGGGTCTGCTCCAGAATGCGGCTGGTTTCCTTGATGCGGCGCAGGTTGGTGCGCCGCTCCCGCTCCAGCTGGGCCTTGCTTTTCTTGGGGCTGGTCGTGGCTTTGGGGCGGGTGCTGCGCTGGGCCAGCGTGGGGCCTACCTGCGCCAGCACCAGCAGCAGCAGCGCGAGGACTACGGCCGCGGCCCGGCTATTTTTTCCGCGCATAGCCTTTGGGTACCGAAAAAGGGAACATCAGCCGCTCTTTGTCCAGGTCGATGTTGCGGTAGTTGAGGGTGAGGGTAGAGGCCGCGCCTTTGGTCGGCTGCGACTTTACCAGCGTGGCAAAGGCAAACTGGATGGGCGAGTTGTCGAGGGGGCGGAAGTCGGAGTAGTCGGCCGTAAACTGGTTCTGGGTCTTGGAATCGACTACGGCCAGCTGGGTTACCCGGCCCCGGGCCAGCTCGATGAGCTGGGTGACCAGCACGCTGGCCTGGTTGAAATCCACTTTCTGGGTGGTGGCACCGGTTACAATAACCGGTGTGGAGCCGGCCGGGGCGCTCAGGTAGTTGCCCAGCAGCGCGGCCTGCACCTGCTCAAAATTGACGGGCACGTTGAGCCGCTCGCTGAGGTAGCTGTAGTTGCCGCCGTAGTATTCCTTCTGCAGGTAGTTGAGCACCTGAATAGAGTCGCGGGTGATGTAGGCCCGCACCACCTCAATGCCCAGCGACACCGACAGCCAGATCACGCTGTCCTTGCGCATGCGCAGGTTCAGGTTGGCGGTTTGCTGCACGCCGGGCATGTCAATCTTGATTTTGCCTTTCGCCTTCAGGTAGCGAAAGTCCACGTTGTTGGCCTTCACCAGCTCGGCGGCTTTGGCTGGTGTGGTGGCGGCAGAGCGGGCGGGGAGAATCTTGGGGCTACAGCCCCCGAGCATCACGGCCACCCACAGCAGCACCAGCGAAAAGCACTTATTCATACAGTTTACTGTCTTTGATTTTGCGGTCAATCTGATTCGAGGCCCCGCCGATTTTTTTAGCCCGCTGCCACTCGGCCAGCGCCCGGTCTTTCTCGCCGAGCTGAAACAGCACGTCGCCGTAGTGCTCGATGACCGTGGCGTCGTTGGTGGTTTTGAGGGCTTTTTCCAGGTTGGTCCGCGCCCCCGAGTAGTCCTTGAGCTTGTAGAGTACCCAGGCGTACGTGTCGAGGTAGGTGTCGTTGTCGGGAAACTGCTTTACCAGCTTGCCCGACATTTCCTTGGCCTTGTCGAGCTTTTCCCCGCGCAATGACAGGAAGTAGCTGTAGTTGTTCAGGGCCTGGGCATTGTTGGCATCGAAGGCCAGGGCCGCGTCATACGCCGCATCCGACTTGGCATTGTCCTTCACCTCGTGGTAGGCGTCGCCGAGCTGAGTGTCAATCTGCACCAGCAGCTCGGGGTTGTCCAACGACAGCTTGCGGCCGTATTCCAGCGCCTTGATGCCCTTGACGGTCTGCTTGTTGAGCATCAGCGCCACGCCGTTGTAGTACCACAGCGGGGCCTGGTTCGGAAACAGCTCCAGGGCTTTGTCGGTGTGGCGCAGCAGCGAGTCGATCTGGTTCAGTTCGGCATCGATAAGCACCACCTGCTGCCAGATCTGAAACTTGGTGTTGTCGAGCCGGATAGCCTGCAGGTAGGACTTGCGGGCGTCCTTCTTATTTTCGGTCAGGGTCTGAATGTCGCCGGCAATGGAAAACGCCTTGGCTTCCTTCGGATGGACGCGGGTGGTAATGGCGGCCAGCTCCAGCGCCGTCTGGCCCAGCACGGGGTTGGGCAGCTGCTTGATGTAGTCGAGCAGGATGCGCACCTTCTCGTCCACGTCCAGCGCGGGGCTCTCGAAGGCCAGCTTGATCTGCCTTTCCGACTCGGCGGGGTTGGCCTGCTGCCGGTAGATGTCGGCCAGGATCATGCGGGCCTGGGGGTTGTCGGGGTCCTGCTTCAGGGCCTGCTCCGCCACCCGGATGGCATCGGGCAGGCGGTTGTTGGAGGCGTACATCTCGGCCTGGGCAATGACGTAGCGTACTTCGTCGGGGTTACCCTTGATCAGGGCGTCGCCTTCCTGCAGCGCCTTGTCGAGGTTGTTCTGCTTGAGGTAGATCTGCTGCTTTTTGAACGACACCTCATCCAGCGGCCCAAACTGCTTTTCGGCCTGCTCAAAGGTGGCCAGCGCCTCGTTCAGCTTGCCCTGGGCCATGTACAGGTCGGCCAGGTTGAACAGGTAGTAGCCCGAGTCGGGCACGTCCCGGATCAGGCTGCTGTAGACCTTGGCGGCCAGGTCGTACTGCTTCTGGGAAGCGTAGATCTGGGCCAGCAGCAGGTAGTAGTAGGCATTTTTGGAATCCAGCTTCACGGCGATGAGCGCGAAGTTGGTGGCATCCTTGAAATTGCCGCTGAGCAGGTTGGTTTCGGCAATCTTGTAGTTGATGGCCGCGTTGGTCGGGTTCAGGGCGTAGGCCTTCAGCAGCCGCTCCAGCGCCTTGTTGTAGTCTTCCAGCAGCACAAACTTGACGCCTTCCACGAAGAACGACTCGCTCATCTCGCGGTCCTTCTCCGAAAGCACGCGCACCTGCTGGCGGGCAATATCCAGCTCGGCGCGGTGCGCCAGCTCCTTCCGCTCGCGCCGGGTCAGCTTCAGGGGCTTGGCCGGGGGCGCTGGTTTGTCGGACTGCTGCTGAGCCCGGCCCGGCAGGGTCAGCCCCAGCAGCAGACCGAGCAGCACAATGAAAGAGGTACTAATTCGACGCATGGAAGCAGTAGCACGGACGAGAGGCCGCCGTTTGGAAAAGGAATTACCCCAAAGAAACAAATCTGCGGACAGACGCCCGCGCTACTGCTAACATCAGACGCCGGAAAAATATCACACGCGCAGCGTGTTGTAGTCTCCCAGGCTCAGATCATCCGGCGTGCCGGTTACCGTGGCGTGGTTGCCGATCATCGAGTTGGCCACGTTGGCGTGCAGTACCGTAGCCGACTGCTGCACGATGGAGTTGGACACCACCGAGCTGCGCACGTTGCTCTGGCTGCCCAGCGACACGTGCGGCCCTACCACGGAATCGGTGATAATGGCATTTTCCCCGATGTACACCGGCGGAATCAGGACGCTGTTGGTAATCTTGGCTGATTTGGCCACCAGCTCTTCGCCGCGCTCCTGCAGGTATTCGAGGTAGCGCTGGTTGGTGAAGACCGTGGCGTCCTTGTTGCCGCAGTCGAGCCATTCCGTCACGCGGCCGGGCACGAACGTGGTGCCCTTGTTCTTCATGTTTTCCAGGGCGTTGGTGAGCTGGTACTCGCCTTTATCCTTGATGTCGTGGTCGAGCAGGAACTGCAGCTCGTCGCGCAGGTAGGCGCCGTCCTGGAAGTAGTAGATACCGATAATGGCCAGGTCGGACACGAACTCCTGGGGCTTTTCCACGAAGTCGGTGATCTGGCCGCTGGCGTCGAGCTTCACCACGCCGAACGGCTTGGGGTCGTCGACGCGCTGCACCCAGATGGTGCCGGCCGCGGAGCTGTCCAGGATAAAGTCCGCCTTGAACAGGGTGTCGGCAAAGGCTACCACCAGCGGGCCGCTCAGCGAATCTTTGGCGCACAGAATGGCGTGGGCCGTGCCCAGCGGCTCGTCCTGGTACACGATGGTGCCTTTAGCGCCCACGGACTCGGCAATGGCAATCAGACTCTTTTCCACTTCCGCCCCGAAGCGTCCGATGATGAAGGCTACTTCGTCCACGGGCTCCCCGCAAACCTTGGCGATATCTTCTACCAACCGCTGCACGATGGGTTTGCCGGCAATGGGAATCAGGGGCTTGGGCACGGTGAGCGTGTGGGGGCGCATGCGTTTGCCCATGCCGGCCATCGGAACAATGATTTTCATAGTAGGAGTTGGTTGAGGCGTAGGGTGATGGAGTTGGTTAGTCAGATGATGAGAGGGTGGCCGCCGCTTACTGTACGCCGGTGCTGCCGTAGCCGCCGGTGCCGCGCTGGGTTTCGGTCAGCGCCGCCGCGGGCTGCCAGGCCACCGTTTCGTGGCGGGCCACCACGAGCTGCGCAATTCGCTCCCCGTCCTGCACCACGAATTCCTGATCCGACAGATTTACCAGCAGCACCTTCAGCTCGCCGCGGTAGTCGGCGTCGATGGTGCCGGGGCTGTTGACGATGCCGATGCCGTGCTTGTAGGCCAGGCCGGAGCGGGGCCGCACCTGCACTTCGTAGCCCACCGGAATTTCCAGAAACAGGCCCGTGGGAATCAGGGCGCGCTGCAGGGGCTTCAACGTAACGGGCTCGGCGAGGTTGGCCCGCACGTCTAGGCCCGCGGCGTGGGCCGTCTGGTACTCGGGCAGCGGGTGGCGGGAGCGGTTGATAACGGGAATTTGCATCAGCAAGGGCAGCAAGCGGTTCAGGCCGTAAAGATAGGGCCGCGAATGGATATGGTTTTGGAAAGGCCGACTATGATTCAGGAATTACAGGCCGGGCTCCGGCCGCGGCCGGCCACCGGGGTTTAAGCCGGGGGCACCACGCCGGTGCGGGGCCGCTCGACCAGGAAAACCGCCCCGGCAAAGGCGGCGCACAGCCCCAGGTGGAAAGCGTGGCGCAGCCAGTAGTCGGCTACGGGCAGAAACCAGCCCAGCGCCACCACGCCCATGGCCAGCCCCAGCCACAGGCCCAGGCGCCGCATGGGGTAGGGAATCGGGTAGTGCTTATTGCCCAGATACCAGCACACGGCGGCCATCATAAAGTAGCAGGCCAGCGTGGTAACAGCGCTGCCCAGGTAGCCGATGAGCGGAATCAGGAAGAAGTTGAGCAGGATGGTCAGAAAGGCGCCGCCGAAGCTGATGTAGGTGCCGTAGTAGGTTTTGTCGGTGAGCTTAAACCACACTGCCAGGTTGTAGTACATGCCCAGAAACAGGTTGGCCAGCAGCAGAATCGGCACGATGTCGAGCCCGGCGCGGTATTCGGGGCGGCCCAGCAGAAACTCGGCAAAGTCCTCCACGTTGAGGCTGATAAACACGAAGATGAACGTGCAGCAGAGCGTAAACCACTTCAGGATCAGGGCAAACGTGGCCGGGGAGTTCTTATCCGTGGACTGGGCGAAAAAGAACGGCTCGGCCGCGTAGCGGAAGGCCTGAATGACGAGCGTCATAAACATGGCAAACTTGTAGCAGGCTCCGTAGATGCCCACCGCCGTCATGTTCGACTGCCCGGGGTAGAAGCCGGCGGGCAGCCAGTACTTGAGCAGGGGCCGGTCCAGCGTCTCGTTCACCATGCCGGCCAGCCCCATCAGCATCAGCGGGTAGGCGTACCTGAGCATGGGCCGGAGCACCGCCAGGTCGAGGCGGAAGCGGAAGTCGCTCAGCTCCCGCCACAGCAGCGGAATGTACAGCGCGTTGGCAATCAGGTTGGCCAGAAACACGTAGCCCACGCCCAGGGCGGGGTTGTAGATGGCCGCCACGAAGGGCCGCAGCCCGGGCAGGTACTTACCGGCGGCCACGTCGCGGCAGAGCACGATGAAGAACAGGTTCAGCCCGACGTTGACCAGGATGTTGAGAAAGCGCACCGTCGCGACTTTCCTGGCCTTATTTTCCAGGCGCAGGCGGGCAAACGGAATGGCCGTGGCCGCATCGACGCCCATAATCAGGGCCAGCCAGACGATGTACTTCGTCAGCTCCGGCGGATACTCCAGCACGGCCGTAATGGGCGCGGCCAACAGGACGAACACGCCGCTGAACAGGGCGCTGCTCACCAACAGCAGGCTGAATACCTTACTGTAAAGGGCTTGCCGGTCGGCCCCGGGCTGATTGGCGAAGCGGAAGTAGGTCGTCTCCATCCCGTAGGTAAACAGGATGTTGAAAAACGCCACGTACGAAAACAGCTCCGTCACGACGCCGTACTCGGCGGCGGCAAACTTGCGCGTGTACAGCGGCACCAGCAGAAACGTCAGCACGCGGCCCAGGATGCTGCTCACGCCATACACGGCGGTCTGGCCGGCCAGTTTTTTTGCGATGCCCATCTTTTCAACTAAAAATTGAGAATTGAAAACGAAGAATTGCCTGGCCGCCCAAACTGGCCAGCCTCGTTTCGTCATTCCCGAAATTTTTAATTCTCAAATTTTTAATTGCCTTTAAAAGCTGCCGGGCGCTTTTCGAGGAAAGCGGCGGTGCCTTCGCGGAAGTCCTCGGTGCCGAAAGCGCGGCCGAACAGGGTGGCCTCGGTCTGGTAGCCGTGCCGCTCCTTGTCGTGGTAGGCATTCACGCAGTCGATAATCATGCCCACGGCCAGGGGCGCTTTGGTCAGGATGCGGGCCAGCAGCGCCTGGCAAAAGCCCAGCAGCTCGGCCTGGGGCACCACGTGGTTGACCAGGCCCAGGCGCAGGGCTTCATCGGCCTTGATCAGGTCGGCCGTCAGCAGCAGCTCCAGGGCTTTGGCTTTGCCGATGAGCTGGGTGAGGCGCTGGGTGCCGCCGTAGCCGGGTACCAGGCCCAGATTCACCTCGGGCTGGCCGAAGCGGGCATTGTCGGAGGCGATGCGCAGGTGGCAGGCCATGGCCAGCTCGCAGCCCCCGCCCAGGGCGAAGCCGTTGACGGCGGCAATGACGGGCTTGGGGCTTTCCTCGATCAGGCAAAAGGCTTCCTGTCCCTGCTCGGCGGCGCGGCGGCCGCTGATGTCGTTCAGGGCGGCCAGCTCCGAAATGTCGGCCCCGGCCACGAAAGCCTTTTCCCCGCTGCCCGTCAGGATGATGCCCCGCACCTGCTTATCGTCGAGGGCCAGCTGCACGGCCTGCCGGATTTCCTCAATAGTAGCCCCGTTCAGGGCGTTGAGCTTGGTGGGGCGGTTGATGGTGATGGTCAGGATACCGGAGGCGGCGTCGGGGGCGTAGAGCAGGTTTTCGAAGGAGGCCATGGCGAGGAGGGAAAGAAAGAACGGCCGCAAAGATAGAGCAAAACTGCGGCGGTAGTTTTTCGGGGTTTGGGAGCCTAAACAGCCCGGCAAGGGCTTTGGGCGCTCAAACCGGAGCGTTGGCCGAAAGCGCCCGGGTCGGGCTAAGTGGTTGAGCTACATTTACCCCGGGCGGCCGGAGTTGGTATTGGTAAGTTTCTATATTTACCCCCGTAATCCTTCTTTTTCTTCACTTTAATCAGCACTAGCGCATGGGATTTGCCTCGGAGTTCAAAGAGTTTGTTTCCAAGGGGAACGTGCTCGATCTGGCGGTCGGCGTCATTATTGGCGGTGCTTTTGGGAAAATAGTGACTTCCCTGACGGAAGACATCCTGCTGCCCATTATCGGGCTGGCCACCGGCGGCCTCGATTTCAAAAACTGGTTTTACGCCCTCGACGGCCAGAGCTACGACACCATTGAGAAGGCCAAGGCGGCCGGGGCGGCCACGCTCAACTTTGGCCTGTTTCTGAATGCCATCCTGTACTTCGTCATCATTGCCTTCTGCGTTTTTCTCATCGTCAAGTTTGCCAACCGCTTCAAGCGGCCCGCGGAAGTAGCCGTGGTGGCGGAACCGGGTCCTACCAAAGACCAGCTGCTGCTCATGGAAATCCGCGACGCGCTGAACCGCCGCTAATTGCCGCTGCCCGCTTACTTTAGCCGACCCAAGCTCTGACCGGAGCCCGGGCCGGCTTTCTTTTTCCTGCTCCCGCTATGCTATACCGCTACCATTTTTCCCGCCTGGGCCAAGTCCTGGGCTGGGTGCTCCTCGCCCTGAGCCTGCCGCTGGCCGCCCGCGCCCAGACCTCCGAAGCCTCGGCCGCCGCCCCCGACACCGTGCAGGGCTGGCGGCGCGGCGGTGTGGGCACGCTGAACCTAAGCCAGGTGAGCCTGACCAACTGGGCTCCGGGCGGGCAAAGCTCCTTGTCGGTGCTGGCCATCGGCAACGTGTTTGCCCACCACCGCCGCGGCGAGAATACCTTCGACACGTCCCTGGATCTGCTGTTTGGTACGCTCAAATCGGGGAAGGCCCGTATGCGCAAAAACGACGACAAGCTGGAGTTCAACGCCAAATACGGGCACCAGTTCACCAAAGTGCTGTACTACGCCGGCCAGGTCAACGTCAAAACCCAGCTTACGCCCACCAAGGCCATTGACCGGCCCGACTCGCTGCTGTCGGCCTTTTTCGCGCCGGCCTTCATTCTCACCTCCATCGGCATCGACTACAAGCCCAACGACCAGCTGTCGGTGTTTTTGTCGCCTGTCACCGGCAAGTTTACCGTGGTAGCCAGCCAGACCCTGGCCGACGCCGGCGCTTTCGGCGTGGAAGCCGCCGACCGGACCGCCGACGGCCGTATCGTTGCGGGCACGGGCCAGCGGTTCCGCAAAGAGCTAGGGGCCTACCTGAACGTGAAGTACCGCAAGCCGCTGTGGGAAAACGTGGTGTTTCAAACCAAGCTGGACCTGTTCAGCAACTACCTGCACAACCCCGATAACATCGACGTAAACTGGGAAACGTTGATCAGCTTCAAGGTGAACAAGTTTATCAGCAGCAGCATTACCACCAACCTCGTGTACGACGACGACGTACTGGTACCCCTGGATCAGAATGAAGACGGCGTGCCCGACAGCCGCGGCCGGCGCATTCAGTTCAAAGAAACCCTGGGTATCGGGCTGACCTACAAGTTTTAAGGAATTGAACTATCTTTGTCGCCCACCGGTTTTTCGGCCAACTCTGCCAGGCCTCACCCGGGCCGGCGCCTTTCCACCCGCTTTCTACCACACCTCTTCGCATGAAAAAGCTGATTGCCGCTACGCTTCTGGCCGCCACGGGACTGTTGGCCCACCAGGCCCACGCCCAAGCCACCGGGCGTCCCGACTCCGAGCAGGCGCAGAAAGCGGCGCGCAAGTCGCGCAAGGCCTCCGGCGAGGATATTGCCCGCATGCAGCAGCGCATGAGCATGAACCCCAATGAAGCAAAGCGCGACCAGCAGCTGGAAGTGCTGGAAGCCCGCGCCGGGGGCGGCACGGCCAACACCAGCTTCGGCCGCTCGTCGGGCCCGGCCCGCCAGATGGAAAAGGGCAGCGGCGGCTTTAGCGTACTCAAGTTTAAGGACAAGCGCGGCACTGCCCAGCAGAAGCGTGGCGTAAGCCGCCGGGCCGGGGGCATCGACCCCAAAGGCCAGCCGCTGAATCACAAAAAGAAGAAGCACTTCCTGTTTTTCTAACCGAAACCAGGCCATAAAAAAGCCCCGAAGCAGAGCTTCGGGGCTTTTTGCGTCTTTAGTACTCCAAGGCCACCGTTCGCCCTCGGCTGTACTAAAGAAGGAGGCTGCTGGCTGGCCGGTATGGGCAGCCAGCGTATTGAGGGGAAGGAAGTCAACATCCGGAAGCGGGTGCTCCCGGATGTTGGCTCACCAGTCGTAGCCAGGAGAGTAGCGGGGCAATGAGCGCCTTCTGCCTCAGGCCGCTACGGGGGCGTTTGGGCTTGCCTGGACTTGTTCGCAGGAACCCAGCAGGACCAGAGCCAGCACGCCTGAAGCCGGAAAGAGGACTGATTTCAGCATGACAAACTCAG
Organism: Hymenobacter algoricola; assembly: GCF_039539525.1. Taxonomy (NCBI): domain Bacteria; kingdom Pseudomonadati; phylum Bacteroidota; class Cytophagia; order Cytophagales; family Hymenobacteraceae; genus Hymenobacter; species Hymenobacter algoricola. The sequence continues at coordinate 60,020 of NZ_BAABDH010000015.1, forward strand.
AAATAAGTGAGCAAACCACTTGGGGCATCCTAGAACCGGGCCGTGAGGCCAAGCTTCAGGTAGCTCATGTCATAGCCGACCTCGGTGAAGGCGCCAAGGTTGTCGGTCAGGAAGTAGCGGGCGCCCACAAACACGCCGGGCATCACGTGGACGGAGTTGGCGGTATACCCTTGCGTAGTGGGGGAGCTGTCGTAAAACGTATCCTTCCATGTCTGCACCCGCACCCCCATGCTTACGCCGCCGTAGGTATCCAGCTTGGGGTGTTGGAGCAGGTTGTAGTGATACGTGCCCCGCACGGATACCAGCACGTTGGTCCAGGTAGCTTTGTAGTTGCCGGTGCCATAGTTGTAGTGGTACGCTTTGTACCCGATCAGGCCCCCGATACCAATCGTGCCCGGTCCCACCCCGTCAAGCACGCCCCGCTCTGCCGACACGCTCAGGGCAGGCGTCGATTTGAGCGTGCCGTAGTAGCCGGCATAGCCCAGCCCCAGTCCTACTCCCAGGTTAACCATCGTGGTGCCTTTCTCAAACAGCTCTCCGGTGGCATTGGGCACTACCGGGGCAGCCGCAACCTGCGGGGTCGCTGAAGCCGGCTCAGCCGCCCCGCGGGAGGGAGCAGGGGCCGCTTGCGGCGCGGGCGTAACCGGGCGGACGGGAGCAGGCCTGGCCGCGGCGCGGCTGGCAAGAGCCGGGGTAGTGTTGGCTTTAACAGTGGTATTCTTGGGCACACCGACAGTTTTGGTAGGACCTGAACTGGTAGCCGGGCGGCGGATAGCGGTTTGGGCCAGGGCCGGCATACTTGCTACGACCGTTATCAGAAACAGGGAGGAGGTAAGGGTTTTCATAGCGGGAAGGAGGGAGCAGCTAAGAGTTTATTCAAGGAGTGTAATTTGTTCCTGAATTGATGCAAATTACGGCGCACGGCCGCGAAGGGCAATAACATGATGATGTGACAACGCCAAAAGACCCGAAAACCGTCTGGACCGGCCAGCAAAAAGCCCCGGCCAGTGCTGGCCGGGGCTTCCCGTACTTATCGAATGGCGTGCGCTGCTTACAGCGTCCGCTTCACTTCTTTCTCTTCGAAGCCCTCAATGTTGTCACCTTCCTGCAACTCGTTGAAGCCTTTCACCGAAATACCGCACTCGTAACCCTGGCGTACTTCCGACACGTCGTCTTTGTAGCGCTTCAGGTCCTGGATTTCGCCCGAGTACACTACGATGCCGTTGCGCACCACCCGCACGCGGGTCCGGCGGGTGAAGCTGCCTTCCGTCACCATACAGCCGGCAATGGTACCGACCTTGGTGATGTTGAAGACCTGCCGCACCTCGGCGTTGGCCACCACGATTTCCTGCACCGTCGGGGCCAGCATGCCTTCCATGGCATCCTTCACCTCGTTGATGGCATTGTAGATAATCGAGTAGAGGCGGATGTCAATCTGCTCCTGCTCGGCCAGCTTGCGGGCACTCTGCGAGGGCCGCACCTGGAAGCCGATGATGATGGCGTCGGAAGCCGAAGCCAGCAAGACGTCGGATTCGGAGATGGCACCCACACCTTTGGCGAGGATGTTCACCTTCACCTCCGGCGTGCTCAGCTTGAGCAGCGAGTCAGAGAGAGCTTCCACCGAGCCGTCCACGTCACCTTTTACAATCACGTTAAGCTCCTTGAACGAGCCGATGGCCAGACGGCGACCAATCTCGTCCAGGGTGATGTGCTTCTTGGTCCGCATGCTCTGCTCACGCGAGAGCTGCTGACGCTGGGTAGCCAGTTCCCGGGCTTCGCGCTCGGTTTCCATCACCTGGATTTTGTCGCCGGCCTGCGGCGCGCCGGTCAGACCGAGCACCTGTACCGGCGTGGCCGGACCAGCCTGCTTCATCTTCTTGCCGCGGTGGTCGGTCATGGCCTTCACGCGGCCGTAGTGCGGCCCCGCCAGTACCACGTCGCCCACTTTCAGCGTGCCGGTCTGCACCAGTACCGTCGTGACGTAGCCGCGGCCTTTGTCCAGCATGGCTTCGATAACGGTACCCACGGCGTTGCGGTCGGGGTTGGCTTTGAGTTCGAGCAGTTCGGCTTCGAGCAGTACCTTTTCCAGCAAGTCCTCGATGCCGAGGCCCGACTTGGCCGATACTTCCTGCGACTGGTACTTGCCGCCCCACTCTTCCACCAGGATATTCATCGCCGACAGCTCCTCACGGATCTTATCGGAGTTGGCCCCCGGCTTGTCAATCTTGTTCATCGCAATAACGATGGGCACACCCGCCGCTTGCGCGTGGTTGATGGCTTCCCGGGTCTGCGGCATCACGGAGTCGTCGGCCGCAATGACGATGATGGCAATGTCAGTGACTTTGGCACCGCGGGCCCGCATGGCCGTAAAGGCTTCGTGACCCGGCGTATCGAGGAACGTAACCCGCTTGTTGGAAGCCGTCATTACGTCGTAGGCCCCAATGTGCTGGGTGATACCGCCGGCTTCGCCTTTGGCTACCGTGGCGTTCCGGATGTAGTCAAGCAGGGAGGTCTTGCCGTGGTCGACGTGGCCCATGATGGTCACAATCGGAGCGCGGGAAACCAGGTCTTCCTCGTTTTCTTCAATAGTAACGTCGCCTTCCTCTTCCTCCGCCGACAGGAACTCCACGTCGTAGCCGAACTCGTCGGCCACTACCGTAATAGCTTCTGCATCGAGACGCTGGTTGATGGAGATGAACATGCCCATGTTCAGACACACCTTGATGACTTCGTTCACCGAGACGTCCATCAGCGAAGCCAGATCATTGGCCGAGATGAACTCGGTTACTTTTAGAATCTTGGCGTCCAGCTCGTTCTGAGCGCGCTGGGCTTCCCGATCCTCCGCCCCACCGGCCCGCTTGTCGCGGCGGTATTTCGCACGGTTGTTATTGTTGCCACCGCGGCCGCCGCTGAGCTTGGCCAGCGTCGCCTTGATCTGCTCCTGAATCTGCTTGTCGTTCTGCTCGGGCGTATTGGCAGCACCGGGCGAGCCAGGGCCGATGGTCGGCCGCAAGGTGCTCGGGGGCCGCTGGCCCGGACCCGTGCGCGGACCCTGACCGGGGCCGCCGGGGCGCTGGCCGGGACCACCGGCGGGGCGGTTGCCCTGGTAGCCACCGCCAGTACCCGGTTGGGTGCCAGCGCCGGGCGTGGTGATAGCGCCGGCAGGACCGGGGATGCGCTGACGTTTCTTCTTGTCGGGACTCAGGCCGCTCTTGCGAACATCGGACGAAGCCACCGGACGAGCCCCGCGGCCCCCGCGGCGCGAGGAATCCATCGGCAGCTCGATCTTGCCGAGAACTGTGAGGCCTTTCAGCTGGTCGGCCTTGGCCACAATGGTTCCGGCATCCTCGCCACCTTCAGCCGCGGAGGCGTCGGGGGCCACCGGAGCCGTCGTGGCACTAGGAGCTACCGGAGCAGCAGGTGGGCTGGCCACCGCAGCCGGAGCGGCGGCGGGAGCCGGCACCGCCGGTACTTCTGCCGCAGGGGCAGCCGGCTTGGCTACCGGAGCAGCCTCTGCCGGCGTAGCCTGGGGCGCCGGAGCAACTTCGGCAGCTGGGGCAGGGGCCGCAACTGGCGCGGCGGGCTTGACTTCCGCAACGGGAGCTGGCGCGGGCTTCGGGGCAGGAGCCACGGCCGGCGCAGCAGCAGCAGCCACTGGAGCGGCGGCAACCGGAGCCGGGGCTGGCTTCGGAGCTACCGGCCGGCCTTTGGCGTCCAGCTCGATGCGGCCCAGCACTTTCAGGCCCGGTACCTTGGGCGCTTCCGTGGCGGGAGCCACCGGAGCCGGCGTGGGCTCTGGTTTGGCTTCAGCCACGGGGGCCGGCGCTACCGGTTGCGGCACTGCCGCAGCCTGAGGGGCTTCCACCGGCTTGGGGGCCGGCGCTGGCACAGGAGCCGCGGGCTTGGGAGCTGCGGGCTCAACCCGGGGCGCGGGGGCCGCTTCCAACTCCGTCTGGCGCTTGGCCTGCGTGAGCTTGGTCGCTTCCATCTTGTCCTGGGCCGAGGAGGCAAACTCCTTTTCCAGCATGCCCACCTGTTCGGCAGTCAGCTTCGTGGTAGGTTTGTTTTCTACCTGATGCCCTTTCTTGGCCAAGGTTTCAACAACCGTAGCCATTCCAATATTCAGGTCTTTGGCTGCCTGCTGGAGCCGTTTAGGTGCTGCTTCCGCCATTCTATGCTCGCGAACGATACTCTTATTCAGATACAAAGGTACTACATTAAATCTTGCCAGCCGGCGCTAAATCACGCCAGGTAGCATGATTCAGCGCCCTTGCCGTACCGGCCGCCGCGCATTCATTGCGCGTCGCCGGAGTTTGGTGCTTCTTCTTCGGTTTCGGCCTCCGGATCGGCATCATCGAATTCGTTGCGAATGATGCGGAACACGTCCTCTACGGTGACGTCCTCCAGTTCCGTGCGGCGCACGATGTCTTCCTTGCTCACGGCCAAAACGGCGCGGCCGGTGTCGAGACCGATTTTCTTGAGCTCTTCCAATACCCAGGGCTCGATTTCGTCCTGGAATTCGTCGAGCGCAATATCCTCGTCGTAGTCGCCGGCTTCGCGGAACACGTCGATTTCCATGCCTACCAACCGGCTGGCCAACTTAATGTTGGCACCGCCGCGGCCGATAGCCAGGCTCACCTGATCGGGTTTGAGGAACACGGAAACCCGGCCGGTTTGTTCATTAATGCGCATCGAGCCGATTTTGGCCGGCGACAAAGCGCGCTGAATGTACAGCTCCAGGTTGTCGGTGTAGTTGATGACGTCGATGTTCTCGTTTTCCAGCTCCCGTACCACGGCGTGAATCCGCGAGCCTTTCATGCCGACGCAGGCCCCCACGGGGTCAATCCGGTCGTCGTAGCTTTCTACGGCCACCTTGGCCCGTTCGCCCGGCTCGCGCACGATGTTCTTGATGGTGATCAGGCCATCGTAGATTTCGGGTACTTCCAGCTCAAACAGCCGCTCCAGGAATGCCGGAGCCGCACGCGAGAGGATAATCTTGGGCGTGCCGTTGATGATTTCGACGCGGTGGACTACGGCGCGCACGGTGTCGCCCTTGCGGTAGCGGTCCTTCGGAATCTGCTCCGCTTTCGGCAGCACCAGCTCGTTTTCTTCCTTGTCCAGAATCAGCGCCTCGCGGCTCCACACCTGGTACACTTCCCCGGTCACGATTTCGCCGACCTGGTCTTTGTACTGCTGGTAGAGGTTGTCGCGCTCCAAGTCCTTCACGCGCTGAATCAGCGTCTGGCGGGCCATGAGCACGGCGCGGCGGCCGAAATCTTCCAGCTTCACTTCCTCGGCTACCTGCTCGCCTACCTCAAAGTCAGCCTCGATCTTCTGGGCCTCGGTCAGCGGAATCTTGTCGAAATCCCAGATGTCCTCGGAGTCGTCGTCCACGATTTCGCGGTTGCGCCAGATTTCCAGGTCGCCTTTGTCCACGTTCAGAATCACGTCGAAGTTCTCGTCCGTCGTGTACTTTTTGCGGATCATCGTGCGGAACACGTCCTCCAGGATGCTCATCATCGTGGGGCGGTCAATGTTCTTGGATCTAGCGAACTCGGCGAACGATTCGATTAAGACGTTGCTGTTCATAGTAGTTGAGCTATTAGCCGGAGGTTGGCCTGTTGGGGTGTAACGTGCACCGCAAGGCCGGCGCCGCAGCCGGGGAGGTAGATTGATTGCAAACGAAGGCCAACGACTTTGCCGGAAGTTGACCGGTACCTTATTTAAACGAAATAACTACCCGGGCTTCCTTGATGGTATCGAACGGCACGAGGACGGCGGGCAGAATGCTCTTTTTGGTTTTCACCTTTACTTCTTCGGCCAGCTGAATGCCTTCGGCTTCCACGGCTTCCATAGCGCCGGTCTTCTCGGTGCCATCGGTCAGGGTGAGCTTGAGCGTGCGGCCCACGTGGCGGGCATACTGCCGCGGGTCGCTCAGGGGTTGGTCGGCGCCGGGGGAAGTGACTTCCAGCGTGTAGCTGGCTTCCTCCCCGTAGGCCTCATCGATGCGGTGGGCCAGCCGGCGGCTTACTTTCACGCACAGATCAATGCCCAGCCCTTCTTCGCCATCCAGGATAGCCGTGACTTTGGGCCGGATGGCCGAGTCGGAAATGGTGAGGTCGATGACGAATACGCTCAGGTCAGAGATACTGTCCTGGAGCATTTCGGCAAGGCGGGCGCGGTCGAATTTCATTGAAGTTGAACTGGGTGGCAAAAGAAAGGGGGGACAGTGCGTCCCCCCTTCCGTGTCAATTGCTTGGCGCAAAGATAGGGTAAAATCCGGCGGCGCGCAAGTAGAGGCCCCACGCCGGGCCTACAGCTCGCGCTTTACCTCCACCCAGCCCTTGGCTTTGCGGCCCTCGGTATCGACCAGGAAATAATAGTAGATGCCGTCGGGCAGGTTCTCGCCGCGCCAGTTGTTGCGGTAGCTGGCGGTTTCGTAGAGCTTGGTGCCCCAGCGGTTGAAAATCTGGAGCCTGGCGGGCAGGCAGCTGAAGCGCGGCCGGAACGCCTCGTTGAGCGAGTCGCCGTTGGGCGTGATGATGTTCGGCACGAAAACCTCCCCGACCGAAACGGGCAGGAAGGACGTTACCACCAGGCAGTTGGCGTAGCGGGCCGTCAGGCGGACCTGGTAGTTGCCGGGCTCGGTGAAAACGTGGGTCGGGCCGGCCTCGGTGGAGGTGGCGCCGTCGCCGAAGGTCCAGAGGTAGGTGCCGCCGGCCAAAACCGCCTCGAAGGTGCAGGTGAAGGGTGCCAGGCCGGCGTACTCCCGGGCCGACTGGCATTCGGGCACGTTCAGGGGGGCGTTGGCCGTGGGCGTGGGAGCCAGCACCACTTGCCGCAGGTCGGAGTTGGTGCAGCCGTTTTCGGTGACGGCGTAGCGCAGCGTCAGGATGGCCCCTTTATTATTGGTGTTGGGCGGCGTAAACAATCCGGCCGCCGTCACGCCCGGTCCGCTCCAGATGCCCCCGCCCGGCTTGGCCCCCTGCAGCTGAAAGGGCTGAAACTGGTCGGAGCAGAGCGTGGTGTCGGGGCCGGCGGTGATGTCGGGCAGCTTTTTGACGATGACGCTCTGGGCGGCGGACGTGCAGCTCACCGTGTCGTTGAGGGTGTAGAGCAGCGTGAAGGTGCCCGCGCCCGTGGTGGCCGGGTTGAAGCGGTTGCCCGAAACGCCGGGTCCGCTGAACGTGCCGCCCGGCGGGGAAGCCGCCAGCGTAATGGCCGCCCCATCAAGGCAGAGCGAGGGCAGCGGGGCAAAGGAAGCGGGGACATTCGGCGTCACGGTCATGCGCAGCGGGCGGCTGCTGAGGCAGGTGCCGGCAACGGGGACGGTGTAGGTCAGGATATTGGCGCCCAGCAGCGCCGGCGAAGGCGTGAACTGGAAGCCGCCGCCGGCCCGCACGGATACGCCCGGGCCCGCCCAGGTGCCGCCGGCCGGAGTGCCGCCAAGGACAACAGGCGTGGCGCTGACGCACACGTAGCGGTTGGGGCCGGGGTCGGCCAGGGCTTTGCCGAAGTCCATCTTGAAGGCGGCGTTGTTGCAGTTGCTGCTGTTGTTTTGGGTGGAATAGGTGTTGACCCCCGCCAGAATGGGGAAAGCCGAGGAGCTGCCGCAGCCGGCGCACACGGCCTGGTAGACGATACCGCGCTTGTCGAACCGGGACGTGCCGCCGTCGACATGCTCGCCGCGGCCGCCGTTTTCCCCGAAAAAGGAGGCGTACTCCAGCCCCTGCATGCCCGGCGTGAACTGGGCCAGGTAAAAGTCGGAGCCGTCGGAAGTGCGCTGGATAGCGTTGTTCGTGACCGGGAAAGAGGCAATGCTTTGCTTGTCGTAGTTGACCACGCCGCCCCAGCCGCAGACGTAGATTCGCTCACAGTCATCGACCAGGAAAGCGGTGGGCGAAATATGCGGCCCGAACCCGCCTGCCGCCCCGACGCCGAAGGTAGTGGAGTACACGCCCGCCGCTAGCGTGGGCGTGAGCTTCTGGATAAACTGCCGGGCATTGGGCGTATTGTACAGGCCTAGCGTGACGGGGTAGGTGCCATCCGTTTGGCCCAGCAGGTACACGTTGCTGGCCGCGTCGAGCTGCAGAAAGTACGCCTGATCCAGTGCCGAGGTACCGATATAGGACGACTGCAGCAGCGTGTTGCCGGTGGCGCTGAGGTGCGCTACGAAGCCGTCGGTGCCGCCGTTGGTGTTCGGGCGGAAGCTGCCGGCGGTGGTAGGAAAGTCGGTGCCCTGGGTGCCGCCGCACACGTACACCGTGCGGGCCGCATCAAGCTGGATGGAATAGGCTGCGTCGTGGCCGTTGCTGCCCAGCAGGGTGCTCCAGATCAGGGTGCGCAGGTCGGCCGACAGCTTGCAGACCACGGCATCATTGCCGGCTTTATGGACGGTCTGGAAGCCGTTGGGCACCGGGAAGTCGTTGCTGCTGCTGGAAGAGGCCAGGTAGATGTTGCCGCTGCCGTCGGTGATGACGTCGCCGCGGAACTGGTCGCCGTAGTTCTGCACCAGGCCCCCGCCGGTTTGGGGCGTGGTGCCCTGCCTGAGGCCATCGTTGCCGGTGCCGCCCAGAAAAGTAGAAGCCACCAGGGCCGAGCCGTCGGCTTTGAGCTTGGTAATAACCAGGTCGCTGCCCACCGGGTAATCGATGCCGCCCAGCGGCTCAAAGCCGATTCCCCCGTTGAACGTGCGGTCGTAGGCGGTGCTGGTAACCGGGTAGTTGGCCGAGCCGGTTGAGCCCAGAATCACCAGCTCCCCCTGCGAATTCACCACCAGGCTGTGCGGGCAGTCGGCGCTGCTGCCGCCCACGTAGGTGGCGTACAGCCGGGCCGCGGAGCCGGTGACGGCGGTATTGTACTTGATAATGGCAATGTCGACGTTGCCGTTGTAGCTCAGGTCGAAGGCGCCAACGCTGACGGGGAAGCCCGGCTCCAGGGCCACGCCGCCGGAATACATGTTGCCCTGCGGATCATAGGTGGCCGTAAAGCCCCAGTTGTCGCCGGACGAGCCGGTAAACGAGGAGAAGATGACGGTCGGGTCGATAAGCAGGGGCTGGCGGTGGTTGTAGCGGCCCAGGCGGAAGGAAACGGTGGTGCCGTTCAGCTCGAAGGCGCAGGCTACCGGCACGCGCTGGTTGCCGCGCTGCTGCCAGGCGCGCGGGGCCTGCTCGGTCACCAGTCCCACCGAGGTGCTGATGAGCAGGTTGCCATCCTTAAGCAGCACCTTCTCGGCCCCCGCGTAGCGCAGACGAATCTGGTCGGGGCGCGCCCCGGGCTGCACCGTGAAGTCGTACTCCAGCTGCTGGGTGGCATTCTCGTAGAGGTGCACGCCGATGCCCGGGTACACCTCGGAGTAGCGCAGCTGCCGGAAGCCGCGCACGTGGCTGGCCCAGCGGGCCGGGTCGTTGCCGCGGAAGTAGTTGCGCTGCTCGGTGGTGGGCTGCTCAGCGCTGATGGCCGGGGTAGCGCTGCCGCCCTCAAACGTGACGGAGTACGCGTGGGCGGGCAGCTTGTCGGTAGCCCCGGGGCTGTGGTCGTGGTGGGCCCGCAGCGCCGCCGGACTTATAAAGGAGTAGGTGAAGCCCGCCGGGGTGACGAACAGCCGACCCGCGGGCAGCGCCGCCGCGTACCGCACCCGGGCATCCCACTGGCCCTTGTTTTCAACGAATTCCAGGCTGGCGGCCGGCGTTTCGGATGGACGCGGCGCGGCCGCCGGGCGCAGGGCCGCCAGCAGCAGGGGCAGCAGCAGATAATAGCGGATGGTAGAAAGTAGCATGCTATAGAGGAAAAGACGACAGGCAAGTTACAACGAAAGATGTTGGGTTACCTGGCCCCAAAATCAGCCAACCCCGCATTCCAGCCGTAAGTTCTACCTTTGCCCGGCTCTTCCACCCCGGGCCTTTCGCCGTGCGTCGTTCCTTTGCTTTTAAGTGTACTCTGCTCGTTATCGGGTGGCTGCTGGTCGCCATTGCCAGCGCGCAGATTCCGGCGCGCACGTTCTGGCCGGCCTCCTTTGTGGCGCTGACGCTGCCCGTGGCCCTGGGGCTGAACCTGGCCGCGGCCCTGTACTGGCTGCTGCGCAACTGGCGGGTGGCCGCTGTGCCCATCATCGTGGCCGTGCTCACCTGGCCGCACTTCCAGCGCGGGCTGGCCCTGCACCCGCTGCACTCGGCCCCGGCCGCCGACCTGCCCGGGCAGCGCGTGCGGCTGCTCAGCGCCAACGTGCGCATCTTCAACGTGTACCCGCAGCTGCACGCCGACAACCCGCAGTCGCCGGACAAGATGATCCGGTGGATTGCCGCCAACCCGGCCGACATCATCTGCCTGCAGGAGTTCTACAATGAGCCCCGCAAGTCGAAGCTGGATAAGAATGTGATGAGCTCGGTGGAGCGTATCGGGCGGCAGACGGGGCGGCAGGTGTTCGTGTCCAAAACGCTGACCAACTGGATGGGGGGCGAGTTCGGCATGGCCATCTTCTCGCGCTACCCCATCGTGCGGCGCGGCACCATCAGCTTCGACAAGCTCAGCCAGAACCACGCCATGTACGCCGACCTGAAGCTGCCCGGCGGCGACACGGTGCGGGTGTTCAACTTCCACCTGCAGAGCATGAGCATGGAGGAAAAGGACATTGTGGACAGCTACTCGAGCAAGGCGGGCCTGCGGGCCAAAGGGCTGGGGCTGATGCGGCGCTACAAGCGCGGCCTTGTGGCGCGCAGCGTGCAGATCGATACGCTGATGCGGCGCTTTGACAAGTCGCCGTACCCGCTGCTGCTCTGCGCCGACCTCAACGACCTGCCCTACAGCTACAGCTACGACCAGTTGGCCGACCACTTCCAGAATGCCTGGGCCACGGTGGGCACCGGCGTGGGGGCCACCTACAACGGCCGCCTGCCCTTCGTGCGCATCGACAACCAGTTCGCGGGCCCGCAGTGGATTGTGGACGATTTCAAAGTCCACTACGAAATAGGTTACTCCGACCATTTCCCGACCTCGGCCGTGTACCGGCTGCGCTAGCGCCGGCGGATAATTTTTGCCGGGGCTAGTGCAGCCGGCCAATGGGATGTACTGCTAATGGAACTTTATATACTCCCGCAACCATGTTTTGTACTCACAGAGTACTGCCTTTGACTGAATCGGGACAATAAGCGACTATATAGCGTTTCATACAGGCCAAATCGGCGGGCGCATACCGGCGCCCGCCGCCCGCTAAATCTTTCTACTTTTGCTCCATGCAGCACCCGCTTTCCCTCTACAATACCCTTACGCGTCGCAAAGAGCCCTTCACGCCCGTCCAAGCGCCGTTTGCCGGCGTCTACCTCTGCGGCCCGACGGTTTATAGCGAGGCCCACATCGGCAACGCCCGGGGCCCGGTGGTATTCGACGTGCTGACGCGCTACCTGCGCCACCTGGGCTACACCGTGCGCTACGTGCGCAACATCACCGACGTGGGCCACCTGGAAAGCGACGCCGACGAGGGCGAGGACAAGATGGCCAAGGCCGCCCGCGTCCGCCACCTCGAGCCCATGCAGATAGCGGAGCAGTTTGCCAACCTCTACCAGCGCCACATCGAAGTGCTGGGCTGCCTGCCACCCGACATTCAGCCCCGGGCCACCGGCCACATCACCGAGCAGATTCAGCTGATTGAGGAAATCCTGGCCAACGGCTTCGCCTACGAAGTCAATGGCTCGGTGTACTTCGACGTGCCCGCTTACAACGCCGCGGGCCGGGCCTACGGCAAGCTTTCCAACCGGGTGGTGGAGGAGCTGCTGACCGGCTCCCGCGACAACCTGGCCGGGCAGGACGAGAAACGCTCCCCGGTAGATTTTGCCCTCTGGAAAAAGGCCGCGCCCGAGCACCTGATGCACTGGCCCTCGCCCTGGGGCGAAGGATTTCCGGGCTGGCACCTGGAGTGCTCGGCCATGAGCCGTAAGTACCTGGGGCAGCTGTCCGACATTCACGGCGGCGGACTGGACCTGATGTTTCCCCACCACGAGTGCGAAATAGCCCAGAGCCAGGGCAGCCACAGCCATTCCGATGAGGCCCGCATCTGGATGCACCACAACATGATAACGGTGAACGGGACCAAGATGAGCAAGTCTACCGGCAACTTCATCACCATCTCCGAGCTGTTTGAGGGCACCAACAAGACTCTCTCGCAGGGCTACTCGCCGATGGTGGCGCGCTTCTTTCTGCTGCAGGCCCACTACCGCAGCCCCATCGACATTTCCGACGACGCGCTGCAGGCCGCCCGCAAAGGCTACCGCAAGCTGATGAACGGCCTGCGCCTGCTCGACAAGCTGCGCCTGCCCGAAGGCACCGAGCAGGCTGCCGATACCAGCGCCGCCGACGCGGAGCTGCGCAAGCTCGTAGCCGACGTATTCGCGGGCCTCAACGATGACCTGAACACGGCCAAGGCCATGGCCAGCCTGTTTAACCTGCTGCGCAAGTTCAACGGCTTCTTTGCCAACCTGACTTTGCTGGCCGCCGTGAGCCCGACTGCCCTGGCCGAAGCCACTACCGCCTACCGCACGCTGGTGGTGGACGTGCTGGGCCTGGCCGACGAGCCCCGGGCCAACGCCGAAGACCTGCTGGCCCTCACCCTGGAGTTTTATCAGGAAGCCAAAACGGCCAAGGCCTACGACAAAGTAGACCAGATCCGGGCCGCCCTCAAGGGGCAGGGCATTATTATCAAAGACCTTAAAACCGGCATCGACTGGGCGTATGAAGAATAACCGGATCTGGCTGGCCTCCGCGCTGGCTGCCCTGCTGCTGGCCACCGGCTGCGGCGACGATACAACCAAGACGGCCGACACGCCCGATACCTCCGCTGCGGAGGAAGCCAAGCTGCCCGTGGCCCCGGCCTTCAGCGCCGACTCGGCCTACGCCTACACGGCCAGGCAGGTGGCTTTCGGGCCCCGCGTGCCCAACTCCAGGGCCCACGTAGCCACCGGCGACTGGGTGATTCAGAAGTTCAAAAGCTTCGGGCTGAGCGTGCAGGAGCAGCCGTTTGAGGCCATGGCCTTCGATGGCAAGCTGCTGCGCTCCCGCAACATCTTGGCCCGGTTTGCACCCACCGCGGCCCGCCGCATTGCCATCTTCACCCACTGGGATACCCGCCCGTTCGGCGACAAGGACCCCGTGCGCAAGAACGCGCCCATCGACGGCGCCTGCGACGGGGCCAGCGGCGTGGGCGTGGCCCTGGAAATGGCCCGCCTGCTGGCTCTGCAGCCCGACAGCCTGCAGCCCGCCGTCGGCGTCGACTTCATCCTGTTTGATGCCGAGGACTACGGCTACGATTCCTCGACCCAGGGTGAGCTGACCAACCAGCTGGCTGCCCAGGGCAAGGAAAGCTGGTGCCTGGGCTCGCAGTACTGGGCCGCGCACATGCTGCCCGCCAACTACAAGCCCAGCTACGGCATTCTGCTGGATATGGTGGGAGCCAAGGGCGCCCGGTTCAGCCGTGAGGGCCAGTCGCGCGAAAGTGCCCGCGACGTGGTGGATAAAGTGTGGAACACGGCCTCCCAGATCGGCTATTCCGACTACTTCATCTTCCAGGACAGCCCCGGCATCGACGACGACCACGTGTACACCAACCGGGCCGGGGTGCGCACCATCGACATCATCGACTTTTCGCCCGCCGGCGAGTTTCCCGCCTACCACCACACCACCCAGGACAACATGAGCGTCATCGACAAACGCACGCTCAAAGCCGTGGGCCAGACGGTGCTGCAGACGATTTACGGCGAGTAACTAACAGTCCGGTTTTTTGCTCTTTAGTCCTGCTTCGATAATTTAAAACACTGCTTGCCAGGCGCAGGCAGTGTTTTTTCGTGCCCTGCCCTTTGTCTCACTGCCAACGCCTGCTCCTGGCGGCGTTGGCAAATCCTACTTGCCTCATGTTGCGCTTTCTCAACATTACCGGCCGCCTTGCGGTGCTGGGGGCGCTGGCTGCCGCCTGCTCCCGCGACGAAGTAGCCCCGGCTACTCCGGCCATCGACGGCCACCTGGCTATGGGCAACCCCAGCGGAGCCGTAGCCGACGAAGCAGTACCGGCCAACTACCTGCTGGCTAAACCCCAGTACATCCTGGCTTACCACCGCGACAAGGGCATTCCGAACTGGGTGAGCTGGCACCTGGCTCCGGCCTGGCTTGGCCCGGCTCCCCGCCAGGACGACTTCCGGGCCGATGCCAGCCTGCCCGCGGGCTGGTACCAGGTGGCGGCCGGCAGCTACGTGGGCTCCGGCTTCGACCGGGGCCACAACTGCCCCAGCGCCGACCGCACGGCCACCGTGGCCGACAACTCGGCGACGTTTCTGATGACCAACATGGTGCCCCAGGCCCCGCGCAACAACCAGCAGACCTGGGCCGGCCTGGAGGAGTACTGCCGCACGCTGGCCGGGGCGGGCAATGAGCTGTACGTCATCATGGGTAGCTACGGCACGGGCGGCGTGGGCGCAAACGGGGCTAAAACCACGCTCGACCATGGCCGCGTAGCCGTACCCGCCCATATCTGGAAAGTTATTGTGGTGCTGCCCGAGGGCCGGCAGGATGCCGGCCGGGTGAGTGCCTCGACCCGCGTCATTGCCGTAGATACCCCCAACGACAACGCCCTCGACCCCGCCTGGGGGGGCTACCGCACCACCGTCGACGCCCTGGAGGCCGCCACGGGTTACGACCTGCTGTCGGCCGTGCCCGTCGCGGCGCAGAAAGCCGTGGAAGCCCGGGTGGATACCGGCCCGACCCAGTAAGTTAGGCTCAAGCACTTCCACCCAGCAGTAGTTTCGCGGCTGGGTGAAAGTGGTGCGCTAGGCGCGTAGCGCCAGGTAGTTTCGGGCAGCTTACGCATACTCCACCCGCGTGCCTGCAGCATCCACTACCATTCGCGCCACCCGCCCGCACATCAAGGCCATATTCTGGGGCTCGTGCCCTACCGGGAAATGATAAGCCACCGGGAAGTCGTACTGGCGGGCGTAGGTATCGATGATTTCGTAGGCCGTCTGGCCGAAGGGCACGGCGTTGTCGTGGGGGTCGGTGAAGTGGCCCACGAGCAGGCCGGCCAGGTCGCGGAGCTTGCCGGTGCGGTCCAGGTGCACCAGCATCCGGTCGATATTGTAGAGGTACTCGTCGATGTCTTCCAGAAACAGGATGCGGCCGGTGGTAGGGCAGTCGGAGGCCGTGCCGGTCAGGTTCTGCAGCAACGACAGGTTGCCGCCTACCAGCTCGCCGGTAGCGGAGCCGGGGCGGTTCAGCGCGTGCGGTGGGGCGGCATACTCCACCAGCTCGCCAAACAGGGCCCGGCGCAGGCTTTCCAGCGCTGCTTCGCCCCCGGTCTGGTTGAAGAGCAGCGGCATCACGCCGTGGATGCTTTCGTGGCCCAGAGCCAGCAGATGGCAGTTGAGGGTAGT
The DNA here is from genome assembly GCF_039539525.1 of Hymenobacter algoricola. Taxonomy (NCBI): domain Bacteria; kingdom Pseudomonadati; phylum Bacteroidota; class Cytophagia; order Cytophagales; family Hymenobacteraceae; genus Hymenobacter; species Hymenobacter algoricola. Next base: position 75,427 of record NZ_BAABDH010000015.1, read on the forward strand.
AATATCGCTGAAGCCGGCAATCCATTTGGGCTGCCGGGCAAAGCCGGAGAAATCGAGCCGGTCGATGATGCGGGTGGTGCCGTAGCCGCCGCGGGCGCACAGGACAGCGCGGATTTCGGGTGCATCGAGCTGGTGCTGAAAGTCGCGGGCCCGCAGCGCGTCGGAGCCGGCAAACTGGTGGTGCTCGGCAGTAATTGACTCGCCCAAAACCACCGTCAGCCCCCAGCCCGTGAGGATATCGACGGCCGCGGCCACTTCTTCTGCCGAAACCTTGCGGGCGGTACTGACAATGGCGACCTGGTCGCCGGCGCGGAGCGCGGGAGGAGTAGTGGGCATACGGCAGCAGTTAGCAGCCGCGAACTTACGCAACAAAGTCGGGGGCTACTGCAACGGTCCTGCTGAGTCCCACGCAGCATCTGGCCGGGTTTTCAGCAGGACCTTTGGTACCACTTTAGAAAGTATAGTTACATCAGCGGCTGATTTCTTCCAACCCCTGCTTCTCGTCCAGGGCTGCCGTGGCCGGCCGTACGTTGCCGGTACGGGCCACGAAGGCGCCGGCTTTGCGCAGCGCGTCGCGGTGCTGCAGCAGGGCGTCGAGCGGTACGAAGCCCACGATATAGCCGTCCTCGTCGGCCTCTTCGGTGATGTCGGTGAAGCCGAGCTGGTCGAGCAGTAGCTCGTTGTCGGTGCGGAGGTAGATTTCCAGCTCCAGATCGGTGGTGTAGACCAGGGGCGTGGCCTGCAGCTTGGCGTAGGCGTAGCGGAAGTCGCCGCGCAGGGCCGCCAGATCGGCCAGCACGGCCGAGCCGGTGGGGTGGCCGCCCGCGCCCCGGCCCCGCAGAAACTGGGTGCCGGCAAACTCAGCCTCGATGATAACGCCGTTGAACTCGTCGTCTACGGCGTACAGCGGCGACTCGCGGCCCACGAACTGCGGGGTTACGAGCACCGTCAGCTGGCCGTCGGGCAGTAGGTAGAGGCCGGCTACCACCTTTATCTTCTGGCCCTCCAGGCCCGCGTAGGCAATGTCGGTGGCGCCGATGTGCTCAATGCCCAGGTTCAGCACCTGCTCCGGCCTCAGCAGTACGCCGTAGGCGTGGGCCGCCAAGATGACGGCCTTGGAGCGTGGGTCGAAAGCGGCCATGTCGAGCGTGGGGTCGGTTTCGGCGAAGCCTTTAGCCTGGGCTTCGGCCAAAGCCGGGGCGTAGTCGGAGCCCTCGGCGCCCATGCGGGTCAGCACGTAGTTCGACGAGCCGTTGAAGATGCCGCTCACGCTGCGCAGCGGCTCCTGCCCGAAATACGCGTCCAGGGTACGAATGACGGGGATGCTGCCGCAGACGGCCGCCTCGTAGAGCAGGGTGCCGCCGTGGGTTTGCTGCAGGGCCACCAGCTCGGGCAGGTGGCGCGCGACCATGGCCTTGTTGGCCGTCACCACCCGCCGGCCCCGGCGCAGGGCCGTGCTCACGAGCCGAAACGCCTCCTCCGCATCGTCGATTACCTCCACCAGCACGTCCAGCGCGGGGTCGGCCAGTAGCTCATCGGCGTGGTAGGTGAAGTGCTCGGCGGGCAACGACCGGACCTTGTCGGGGTTCTTGACGGCAATGCGCCGCACTTCGGCCCCGAACTCGGGCAGGCGCAGGAGGATGTCGTAGATTCCCTGGCCCACGCAGCCAAACCCGATCAGGCCCACGCGCAGCGGCGCGGGGTGGGTTGGCGCTAATGTAGAGCCGGAATTACCGGACGAAGGACTGGACATAGAATCGTTCGAGAAGATGAGTGATTTGGGCGGTTTCAATCAGGAAGCCGTCGTGGCCGAAGCCGGAAGCCATTTCGGCGTACCGGGCGCCGCCAATGTGGCGGGCCAGCAGCTGCTGCTCGGCGGGCGGAAACAGCACGTCGGAGCTGATGCCGATAACCAGGGTGCGGGCCCGGATGTGGCGCAGGGCCGTTTCGACGCCCCCGCGGCCGCGGCCCACGTTGTGCGAGTCCATGGCCCGGCTCAGGGCCACGTAGCTGTAGGCGTCGAAGCGGGCCACGAGCTTGGCGCCCTGGTACTGCTGGTAGGAGCTGGCCCGGAAATCGGTGAGCCGCTCCCCATCCGGCTCAGCCTGGCTACCGGCGTAGGCGTCGTAGCTGCGGTAGCTGAGCAGGGCCACGGCCCGGGCCGCCTGCAGCCCGGCCTTTCCCCCGTCCGGCGTAGCCGAAAAGTAGGTTGGGTCGGCGAAGATGGCCAGCCGCTGGGCCTCGTTGAAGGCAATGCCCCAGGGCGAATGCTGGGCGCTGGTAGCCAGCAGCACCAGGTGGTCGAACACGGCGGGCTGCTGCACGGCCCACTCCAGCGCCTGCTGCCCGCCCAGCGAGCCGCCAATCAGGGTGTGAATCTTGGCCAGGCCCAGCTGCTGCCGCAGCTGCTCGTGGACGGCCACCATGTCGCGGATGGTCACCAGCGGAAACTCCTGGTAGAGTGGCTCGGCGCCGGCTGCTACCGGCGTGAGCGGACCGGTAGAGCCGTAGCAGGAGCCCAGAATGTTGGCGCACACGATAAACCAGTCGGCGGGGTCGAAATGGCCGCCGGGGCCGAACAGGCCGGGCCACCAGCTGAGCACGTCGGCGTTGGCCGTCAGGGCGTGGCACACCCAGATAATGTTGTCGCGGGCGGCATTCAGCGTGCCCGCGGTGTGGTAGGCTACCCGCACCGTCGGCAGCACCGCGCCGCTTTCCAGCGACAGGGGCGTGGGCAGGGCAAATACCTGGGAGCTGTTCATATATTCTTGTTTGGCACTTAAAGCTTAGATTTTAGAGCTGAGCACCTGGACCAATGCCCGCAGTTCAGGCGTTTCAGGCCAGACTCTGAGCTCTGAGTTCTATTTTCTCAGGTTTCAATTCTGGGTTTTCAAACTACTACAATAGCGCACGGGCTGAACCAGCTAGAATGCCGGCTCAACCCGGGCTATTGTGGGTTTGGGCAGGCCGTCTCCTCTCTCACAACAAAACGACCCGCCCGCGCCCCAAGCTGCTCCGACCGGAAAAGGCGGCGGCTTCCGCCTGCGCTAAAAAAGCTGCCGCCGGTTTCCTCTCTCTAGACTTCCAGCGGAGCAGCGTGTTCTACCTCGGGCTGCAGCAGCGTGCTGCCCGATTCGTCCGGCGTAGCGGCGTTGCGCACGGCCTCAAAAGCCTGGGCCAGATCCGCCCGGATATCGTCGAAATGCTCGATGCCCACCGACAGCCGCAAGGAGGTCGGGGTGACGCCGGCGGCCAGCTGCTCGGCTTCGGAGAGCTGCTGGTGGGTGGTGGCCGAGGGCTGAATGATGAGCGTCTTGGCGTCGCCCACGTTGGCCAGATGACTCACCAGCTTCAGGTTGTCGATGAAGCGCGTAGCCGTTTCCTTGCTGCCTTTGAGCTGGAAGCTGAGCACGCCGCCAAAGCCGCGCTTCAGGTATTTCTGGGCCAGGCCGTGGTAAGGGCTGCTTTTCAACCCCGGATAGTTCACGCTTTCCACCTGCGGGTGCTGCTCCAGCCAGGTGGCCACGCGCAGGGCGTTTTCCACCGTCCGCTCCACCCGCAGGCTCAGCGTTTCGAGGCCGATCAGCAGCTGAAACGAGTTGAACGGGCTGATGGCGGGGCCAAAGTCGCGCAGCCCTTCCACCCGGGCCCGGATGATGAAGGCAATGTTGCCGAACGGCCCGCCCTTGCCGAATACGTCGTTGAATACGAGGCCGTGGTAGCCTTCGGAAGGCTCGGTGAACTGCGGAAACTTGCCGTTGCCGAAGTCGTACGTGCCGCCATCCACAATCACGCCGCCCACGCTGGTGCCGTGGCCGCCAATCCACTTCGTGGCCGACTCCACCACGATGTGGGCCCCGTGCTCCAGGGGCCGGAACAGGTAGCCGCCCGCCCCGAACGTGTTGTCCACAATCAGCGGCAGGTCGTGCTTGTTGGCAATGGCCGCAATCCGCTCGAAGTCGGGGATGCTGTAGCTTGGGTTGCCGATGGTTTCGAGGTAGATGGCCTTGGTGTTGTCGTCAAGCAGCGCCTCGAAGGAGGCCGGGTTGTCGCCGTCGGCAAAGCGTGCCTCGATGCCCAGGCGCTTGAATGCTACCTTAAACTGGTTGTAGGTGCCGCCGTAGAGGAAGGCCGTACTCACGAAGTTGTCGCCGGCCTGCAGGATGTTGTTCAGGGCAATGAACTGGGCCGCCTGCCCCGAGCTGGTAGCCAGGGCTGCCACGCCGCCTTCCAGGGCCGCCACGCGCTGCTCAAACACGTCGGTCGTCGGGTTCATCAGGCGGGTGTAGATGTTGCCGAACTCCTTCAGGGCAAACAGGTTGGCCCCGTGCTCAGCGTTCTTGAACACGTAGGACGTGGTCTGGTACAGCGGTACGGCGCGGGCGCCGGTAGTGGGGTCGGGCTGCTGACCGGCGTGGAGCTGCAGCGTTTCGAAGTGATGGGCTGGCGTGGACATACTGGTTCGGAGGTTAAGAAGGATTACGGAAAGAAAAGACAGGATTTGAGCCGGGAGCCAAGACTCCCACGGGACCGGGCCAGGCGCGGCCCTGCGGCTGAAAAGCGGGGTCAGGAGCCAGCCGGGACCCCGCGGGAAGCGCACAAAAAGTGGCTGCCGGATGCAGGGTAAGCCGTAAAAAGAAAAAAGGGAGGGGACGCTAGGCCAGACTCAGGCTAGCAACAACACGCGCAACAACAGCCCATTCGCATGCGGGCGGCCTGGGGGGCCGCAAGGGCCAGCGCAGCAGAACTGCGGAAACCCATCGGCCGGCTGGCTTGCCGCGCAGCAGCCAGAGGGGAAGGGTTCGGAAGGGCGGAGGAGGGGGAATTTTTCATGGCACTCAACTTATCTGTCCCGCGGGCCTGGGCCGGTCGGGCAGGAATTGGCACCTTTCGCTTTACCGAAGGTTGCCAGTGGGTCACGGAGCCTGTTCTCTCGCCACTTCTGCATAAAGTCTGAAAATCGCCCCACCGTTAGCGGGGGAGTACCGGATTGGTAGGTGCAAATGTACACCCGGAATTGAGAAGCGCAAATCCGGGGAAAAGTTTTCCGTCTTTTTCTCTGGGGCACAAAAAAACGCTGCTCCGGGCCGGAGCAGCGTTTTTGGCAGGAATCAGGGCCGGGAAAAGACCTACAGCGTCGGCAGTGTCAGGACCTGGCCTACTTCGATATGGTCGGGGTTGGCGCCGATGGTGGCTTTGTTGGCATCGTAAATCTGGTGCCACTTGGCAGCGTCGCCGTAGTGGTTTTTGGCAATTTTCGACAGCGAGTCGCCGCTGGCTACGGTGTAGGTGCTGCCGGCGGCCGCGGGCTTGGCGGCGCCATCTTTGGTACCGAAGAAGTCGGTGCCCCCGGCAGCGGCGGGCTTGGGCGCTTCAACGGGTTTTTCTTCGCCTTTATTGCTGAGGAAATCGAACAGTCCCATGGTTGTGTGTCGGTTAGGGTGAATGGAGAGAAGATTCGTAGTGGCCTAAGCCTCACGGTTTCAGGCGTTCTTACGCCCCGCTACTGATTAGGTTGCCGCGAACAGAAAGAGAATATAGGGCCTTAACTCTTTTCCCCGCTTGCCGTAAGAAACGCCGGCCCAAGGCTATGCCTGGGGTCATTGATGCTGACTTCTCCCCTCTTTTCAACCCTCACACCCCCTTTCCATGAACCGCGCCACCACTCCCCTGCACTACCTGGCCAGCCTGCTGCTGCTCGTAGCCCTGTTCGTCTCTAGCTGCAGCCAGCCCGATAAGGTCGGCGAAACCAACATGCTCTACGGCACCGAAAGCAAAGTGTGGAAAACCGACAAGGAAACCACCGCCACCGGCGACAAAGTAGCCCAGACCGATGCCGACGAGGATACCGAGCTGCGCTTCTTCGCCAATGGAACCTTCAACATGACTTCGTCCGCTCAGACTATGCAGGGCAAGTACGTGTTCGACCAGCCCGGCAAGAAAATCACCCTCACGCCCGACGGCGGCACCACCAGCATGGCCTTCGACGTGACCAACCTGACGGAGAAGAAAATCACCCTGAAAGGTGCCGACGGCTCCTCCATGATGCTGGAAGCCGAATAAGGCTCTGGCCCCAGAATCAACCAAACTGCTGAAAGCCCTTTCGCCCCGTGCGAAAGGGCTTTTTGTTTCTGAATAAGTAACTGATGTTACGCGCGGCATTACTGAAACCCTGTTTGAGGAGCTAGAAGGCAGAAGCTGGAAGGCAGAATCAGAGCAGGTTGCAGATTCAAGGTGCGTCTGCTTTGGCACCCGTTTCGTTCCTTCCTCTTTTGCCTGCTCCCTCAACTCCTACGCTTCCAACTCCTAACTCCTGTCCTGACTCCTAACTTCTCACAGCCGACAACCCGCCTCACGCTGCGTAACATCAGTAAGCAATTAGGACTGGGCGGGTCTGGCTGGTTTCGGAGAAAGCCGTTAGCTTGCCGCATTCTTATCCTGCTTACCTCGATCATTACCCAATGGCTCTTTTTACCCGTCTGCTGACGGCCGGCCTGCTTTGCGCCAGCCTTGCCGCGCCAGCCCAAACCACCACTGCTGCACTGGTGGTGCACCCCATCCGCAGCATCAGCACCGCCGATACCAGCTTCGCCGATCTGGAATTTTTAACCCGGGAAATCGGCTCGGCCCGGGTGGTGCTGCTGGGTGAGCCCAGCCACGGCGAGGGCAACGTGTTTGAGGCCAAGGCCCGGCTCGTGCGCTTTCTGCAGCAGCGCATGGGCTTTACTACCCTGGCTTTCGAGAGCGGCTTCTACGAGGTGAACAAGGCCCAGCAGCAGCTCGATGCGGGCGTGTCGGCTTCGGAAGCGCTGGGCAACAGCGTGTTCGGTATCTGGACCGCCACCCAGGAATTTCAGCCCGTGGAAGACCTCATTGCGGCCCGCAAGCTGCGCGTAACGGGCTTCGACTCCCAGCTGACGGGCGCCTACGGCGAGGAGCTGGTCGACGATCTGGAGGTTTTTCTGGAGTCGCAGAAAGCCAGCGCCGCCATCAACTACGACTATCTGGACGAGGTGCTGGGCTTTATGCAGCATTTCAACGGCTTCCCGGCCGGCCACACCCTGGGCGAGTGGGAGCGGAACGTGAAGCTGGCCGACCGCCTGCTGGCGGGCGCGGGCACCACGCCCGCCCGCCGGGCCGCCGCCGAGCAGTGGCGCCAGACCCTGCGCAGCCTGCAGACCATGGCCCGCGACTACGTGCAGAACGACCCCGCGGTGAAAGACCACCGAACCTTCCAGGCCCGCGACAACAACCCCCGCGACGCGCAGATGGCCGACAATCTGCTGTGGTACCTGCGCCAGCACCCCCAGGAAAAAGTGATTTGCTGGGGTGCCACGGCCCATTTTGCCAACCAGATGCAGCTGATCGACAACGCGGAGATTCAGCAGTTCCGGCCCATGGGCTGGCACGTGAAAAAGGCCCTGGGCGCCCAGGCCTACATTCTGGGTACGGCTACCGCCGGGGGCAGCTACGCGGCCGTGGGCGAAGCCAGCCAGCCCATTGCCGCTCCGCCCGTTGGCAGCATGGAGGCCCGCCTCGACAGCCTGGGGGCGGAATATCTGTTCCTGAACCTGAAGCAGAACTACGGCAGCCGCCGCTTTTCGGCCTACTCCATCATGGAATATACCCCACTGGTAGCGGAGTGGGCGCAGGTCGTGGATGGCATCCTGTTTCTGAAAACCACCCGCCCGCCCCGTCTCCGGACGCGGCCGGCCGCCGAACTGGTAGCCGTGCCCGATTCGGCCGGGCAGGTAGCCCGGGCCGCCGCGGGTAAAGTGCCGGCCGGTGCTACGCCCGGCCTGGTGCTGCGCCGGGCCGCGCCGGCCGCCGGCAACCTGACCGTGCGGGGCCGGGTAACGGACCGCAAAACCCGCGCGGCCGTGCCCTTTGCCTCGGTGGCCCTGCCCGCGTTGGGCCTGGGCGTGATGGCCGATGCGCAGGGTAATTTCGCGCTGGCCGTGCCCCGTACCGCTACGGGAGCTACGCTCCAGGTGTCGAGCGTGGGCTACGGGATGGTCAACGTTGCCGTGGCAGCTGGTCCGCTGGCGGTGGTGCTCACGCCGCAGGCCTACGCGCTGGGCGACGTGCGGGTGAGCGGGGAATCGTTGAATCCGCGCAAAATCATGAAGAGAGTGCTGGCGGCGGCCCCGGCCAACTACGAGCAGAACGACTACGTGGCGCAGGTCTACACGCGCCGGCAGATCAGCAACTTCGACACGCTGCGGCACGCGGTGGAGTACGTAAGCCAGATTTTCGAGCCGGCGGGCTACCGGCACTTTGGGGGCGGATTCCTGATGATGGGGCCTACTCAGAAACACCGGGTGCAGGAAACCAACGTGCTGGTGCAGAGTCCGACTCCGCTGGGCCCGTTCGACCTGGCCGAAAGCGGGCAGGGCTTCTACTCCGCCGCCGCCGACCCGGTGCGCATCTCGCCCCTGTTTAAAAGCCGGACCCTGGGCAAATTCGTGCTGCGCCTGGACAGCGTGCTGCAGCAGGGCGACGAAACGACCTACCTGATCAGCTTCGCCGCGAAGCGGGCCAACCACCGCACTACCGGCACCTACCTGGAGGCCGGCTACTCCGGCCGCGTGTACGTCCGCCAGCAGGACCACGCGGTGGTGCGCTACGAAGCCCTGTGGCAGGGCGACACCGTGCAGATGAATGCCACGGCCCACAAATACTACGGCCGTCAGAATCTAACGGCCCGGCTGTACGCCAGCGTCCTGACCGATTCGCGGACTTCGCACGTGGTGACCTACCAGAAGGCTGCCACCGGCCGCTACTACGTGGCCACCAGCGCGGCACAGGGCATCAGTGCGGGCCGGGTACTGGGGAAGCGGCCCTTCTTCAACCAGAAATTCTGCGAGGAGCACTTCTCGGTGCTGCCGGCCGGTACGCTGCCGCTGCCCGCGAATCCGGAGCTGGACCCCCGGTTCGCGGGCAGTGAAACCTACCAGCTGAACTATGTGAAGCACCGCCCGGCGTTCTGGCAAACCTACCAGCGCCCCGCCCCGGCGGAGCCTGCGCCCACGCTCAACGCAAAGCAGCCGTAGCCTCGGTGGCCGGCTGGTGCTGTCCGAACACCCGGGTAATCCAGCGGGGCAAAAAGTAGGCGCCCAGCACCAGGTACAGGTAGTACGTGACGATGCGGTAGAGCAGCACGATGAAGTTGGTCATGGTGGGCGTGCCGATGAACTTACCGAAGAAAGTGGGAAACGCGCCCTCGGCAATGCCCGCCCCGCCCGGCGTAATGGCAATCAGCAGAATGACTTTGTAGGTGAGGTTGCGGCCGAAGATCAGGGCAAATTCGCCGGCGCTGACGTCCACAAAGGCGGCAATAATGCAGCCGATAACGGCGTAGCGGGCCGTCCAGACGAAGGCCGTTGAAGCGCAGGCCCGGAACCAGTAGAGCGCGCCGTTGCCGCGCAGCTGGGCCGAGGCCCACACCATCTCGTTGCCGTGCTGGTAGGCCTTGGAGCGCCAGCGCCGCAGCACCGGCAGCGAAAACAGCCGCACCAGCAGCCGCTTCACCGCCACGGGGTTGATAAACAGGGCGTACACCATCAGGGCCGCGTATACCGTCACGACCAGGTAGCTGACGATAAACGCGACGCGCAGAGTAGTAATCAGGCCGCCCTGCAGCACCTCGTGCGGGTAGAGCGCGTCGCCGGCCAGCAGCACCACCAGCGGCACGGCAATGACGTAGTAGAGGTTGTCGAGCAGGGCCGTCACCATCACGTACGCCAGCGACTTGCCCAGGCTGATACCTTCCTTATTCAGCAGAAACGGCGCTACCGAGGTGCCGCCGGCGGCCGAGGGCAGCACGCAGGAGGCAAATTCCCAGAGCATAATCACGTCGAGGCTGGCCCGCCAGGTCAGCTCCCGCTCGGCAATGTGGCGGATGCGGTACACGTAGCCCAGGTCGCGGGCCAGCAGCACCAGCACCATCAGCAGCAGCCAGTGTAGCTTGGCGTGGCCCAGCGGGGCCAGGTCGCCGGGCTGGTAGCTGCGCCAGAACATGAAGCCCACCACGCTCAGGCCAATCAGTACCGGCAGCACGATGCGCGACGGGCGAAGCTTGTGAAGCAGCTGTTTTTCCTGATTGTTCTGCTGGGTAAGCGGCATGGGCAGGGGAGAGGTGGGCCGGCGCAAAAGTAGGCATTATTCACCCCGGCGCTATCAAGGCCGCGCTAAGCCCCGCGGCCCCCGGCTCCCGCGGGCCGCCACCCCGGATTGCCAGAACGGCTGCTGCTGCCCCTGTGGAGCCCGGCGGGCTGGCCGCTGGCAAGAAACTAACCCGGGGCAGCACTCGGCGCCGGCGGCAGTATGCCGGGCGCGCCACAACCGCCCGCCCGGAAAAATCGTAACTTTGCCAGCCCCGCGACCCAGCCCGAATCGGACTAACCTTTTGAGCTACTCGCTTGTTGCCCTGCTACAATTCCCCCTTGCCCCATTCGAAGATGATTGTTGAACCCGGTGAACTGCTGGCGGCCATTGACTCGCCCGACGACCTCAAGAAGCTCAGCCAGGACCAGTTGGTTCAACTCAGCCAGGAGCTGCGGCAGTTTATCGTTGATACCGTATCCATCTACGGCGGCCATTTCGGGGCTTCGCTCGGCGTGGTCGAGCTGTCGGTGGCGCTGCACTACGTGTTCAAGACACCCTACGACCAGCTGGTGTGGGATGTGGGCCACCAGGCTTACGGCCACAAGATCCTGACCGGCCGCCGCGACCGGTTTCCCACCAACCGCCGCTACGGCGGCATGTCGGGCTTCCCCAAGCGCAGCGAAAGTGAGTACGACGCCTTCGGCGTGGGCCACAGCTCCACCAGCATCGGCGCCGCCCTGGGCATGGCCGTAGCGTCGGACTACAAGGGCGAGCTGGACCGACAGCACATCGCCGTTATCGGCGACGGCGCCATGACGGCGGGGATGGCTTTTGAAGCCCTCAACCATGCCGGCGTAGCCAACTCCAACCTGCTGGTTATCCTCAACGACAACTGTATGAGCATCGACCCCAACGTGGGCGCGCTCAAGGAATACCTGACCGACATCACCACTTCCCGCACCTACAACAAGGTGCGCGACGAGCTGTGGAACGTGCTGGGCAAGCTCAGCAAGTTTGGCCCCAACCCCCAGCAGGTGGCCCGCAAGGTGGAGGCGGCCATGAAGGCCACGCTGATGAAGCAGAGCAATCTGTTTGAGGCCCTCAAGTTCCGCTACTTCGGTCCCGTGGATGGTCACGACGTGCAGCACCTGGTCACTATCCTGAATGATCTGAAAAGCATCCCGGGGCCCAAAATCCTGCACTGCGTGACGGTGAAGGGCAAAGGCTACGCCCTGGCCGAGAAGGACCAGACGCTGTGGCACGCCCCGGGCCTGTTCGACAAAATCACCGGCGAGATTTACCAAAAGCACCACGACAAGCCCCAGGCGCCCAAGTACCAGGATGTGTTCGGCCACACGATGGTGGAGCTGGCGGAGCAGAACGCTAAGGTGATGGGCGTGACGCCGGCAATGCCGTCGGGCTCGTCGCTGAACATCATGATGGAGGCCCTGCCCGACCGCGCCTTCGACGTGGGCATTGCCGAGCAGCACGCCGTGGTATTCTCCGCCGGCCTGGCCACCCAGGGGCTGGTGCCGTTCTGCAATATCTACTCCTCGTTCATGCAGCGCGCCTACGACCAAGTGCTGCACGACGTGGCCCTGCAAAATCTGAACGTGGTGTTCTGCCTCGACCGGGCCGGTTTTGCCGGGGCCGACGGCCCCACCCACCACGGCTGCTACGACCTGGCTTACATGCGCTGCATCCCGAATATGGTGGTGGCCGCCCCGATGAACGAGGAGGAGCTGCGCAACCTGATGTACACGGCCCAGCTGCCCGACATGGGCCCGTTCAGCATCCGCTACCCCCGCGGGGAAGGTGTGATGCCCGAGTGGCGGCTGCCATTCAAGAAAATTGCCGTGGGCACCGGCCGCGTGGTACGCCAGGGCGACGACGTGGCTATCCTCAGCATCGGTCACATCGGCAATTACGCCGTGAAGGCCACCGCCCAGCTGGCCGCCGAAGGCCTCAGCGCCGGCCATTTCGACATGCGCTTCTGCAAGCCCCTGGATGAGGAAATGCTGGCCGCCGTGTGCAGCAAGTACAAGGCCATTGTGACCGTGGAAGACGGCTGCCTGCCCGGCGGCTTCGGCGCCGCGGTGCTGGAGTTTATGGCCGACCACGGCTATGCCCTGCCCGTCACCCGCCTCGGCATCCCCGACCGGGTAGTAGAGCACGGCACCCAGGATGAGCTGTATAAGGAGTGCGGCTTCGACGCCGCCGGTATCGCCGCCGCCGTGCGGGCACTGAGCGGTAAGGTGGCCGTTAAGGCTGCCGTGGAAACGGTGATTCGGTAACTTGATTTAAGTATTAAAAAGCCCCGCCGGATTTGTCCGGCGGGGCTTTTTGCTTTATAGCCTTGGGCGACCTGGCGGCTCAGAGCAAACCAATTATCCTGGATTGCTGGCGTTCAGGGCCTGAATAATAGACTGCGGATCTTTTGACGCTGACGCCTACTCCCCGTCCACCAGTGCGCGCAGCTGATGGAGCTCCCGGGTCATCTGCACGTTGAGGTTCTCCAGCTGATCCACCGCCTGATCGACCAGATCGGGCAGAATAGCTGCATCGAAGGCGGTGCGCCAGGTGTCCAGCTCCACAATCAGGGGCAGGATGCGGTACACCTGCAGGTGGTCGAGGCTGGGCTTGAGCTTGTGGGTGGCCGCCCGCAGCTGGGCCGTATCCTGCCGGGCTACGGCGTCGTGCAGCTCCGTAATGGCTTCCTCGCAGCTTTCAATGAACGACTCCAGCATGAGCACCGTGAAGGCAGCGTCGTCCTGCCCGATCTGCCGGACAATGTCGAGGTTGTACAGCGCGGCGGGGGCAGCTGAGGGCACTGTGGGGGGCAGTGGCTCACTGCCGGGGAGGCTTGGATCCAGAATCCAGCGGCAGAGGATTTTCAGCAGGTCTTCTTCCTGGAAGGGTTTGGCCAGATAATCGTTCATCCCCGCCTGCAGGCACCGTTCCCGCTCTCCCTTAATGGCGTTGGCCGTCAGGGCAATAACGGGGGTAGTGAGGCCCAGCTGCTGACGCAGGTAGGCGGTGGCCTCCAGCCCGTTCATGAGGGGCATCTGCACGTCCATCAGCACGGCATCGAAGCGGTGTTGTCGGGCCAGCTCGACGGCTGCGGCTCCGTTTTCGGCTTCCTGCACCAACAGGCCAGCGTTATGCAGAAATCCTTTGGCAATCTGGCGGTTGAAGTAGTTGTCTTCGACCAGCAGGATGTGCCGGCCCAGTAGCCGGGCGCGGGCGCCGTCCGTGATGAACGTCTTCTGGGGCAGATCGGCCGGCGTGCCCACGGGCAGGGTCAGCGTGAAGTGGCTGCAGGTGCCCCGGTGCTTCTGGCTCTCGATGGTGATTTCGCCGCCCATCAGGTTCACCAGCTGGCGGCTGATGCTCAGTCCCAGGCCGGTGCCGCCAAACTTGCGCGTCACGGACGAGTCCTCCTGGCTGAACTCCTTGAAGATATCGACCAGGTAGTCGGCATCGATGCCGATGCCGGTATCGGTAACCCGAAAGCGCATCTCCACGGCCGTGGCATTGGCTCTGACCAGCTCGCACGCTACCGTGACGGAGCCCTTCTCGGTGAACTTGAGCGCGTTGCCAGCCAGGTTGAGCAACACCTGGGTGATACGGTACGGGTCGCCGAGCAGGACGGTGGGCAGCTCTTCATCGACCTCTATGCGGAAGCAGAGGCCTTTTTCCTCGGCTTTGAAGTGCAGACTTTTTTCGATCTGCCGCAGCAGGCCCGGCACGCTGAAGCCAATGGACTCGATCTGGAGCTGGCTGGCCCCGATTTTGGACAAGTCCAGAATGTCGTTGAGAATCACCAGCAGATTTTCGCCGGAGGTGGCAATGGCCCGCAGGTAGGTCTGCTGCCCGGCATCGAGCGGGGTTTTGGCCAGCAGCTGCCCCATGCCCAGAATGGCGTTCATGGGCGTGCGAATCTCGTGGCTCATGTTGGCCAGAAACAGCTCCTTGGCCCGCGCCGACTCTTCGGCCTGCTCCTTGGCCGCGCGCAGATGATGCTCCAGCCGCTTCTGGTGGGTGATGTCGAGGGCAATACCAATGCTGCCGTACACCTGCCGGTGGTCGTCGTAGAGCGGGGCAGCACTGATCAGCAGCCATTTAGGCTGGCCGTTTTTAGCGGTAATAGCCAGCTCGTAGGTTTCCGACTCCCCCCGCTGACGGCGCTGGTCGCGCTCCTGAGTCCGGGCCATATCTTCCGGGCTCAGCAGCACACTCATGATATGCTGCCCGGTAAATTCCTCGCGGGCATAGCCGGTGATGTCGCAGAAGGCCTGGTTCGTGAAGGTCACCCAACGGTCGAGGTTCATTTCCACCAGGCCCAGGTTCATGTTCTCGATAATGCCCCGGTACTTTTCTTCGCGGCGGCGCAGGGCATCCTCGTTGGTTTTGCGCTCCGTAATATCCTGAAACTTCCATAGGTGCCCGATGTAGCGCTCTGCCACGAAAATAGGCACGAAGTCGCCCTGAATGGTGCGCCCATCGGCCAGCTCAAAGAGTTCCGCCGTTACCAGCTGCCGGTGCTGCACGATGGTGGCATAGCGCTGGGCAAACTGGTCCGGATTCCGGAAATGGTTCTGCATGCGCTGGCCCAGCAGGGTCGTATCGTAGCCAACGAGCTGATCGGGAGTGGTATCAAGCTCGAAGATGCGCGACAGCGCATCATTGGCCAGCACCACCTGATGGTTTTCGTCTTCCAGCAGAATGCCTTCCTGGAAGTTGGCAATGGTGGTGGCGAACCGCAGCGTGCTGGCGGCGAGGGCCGCTGCCGTCTGCTTCATGGCCGATATATCGGTGTGCACGCCCGTCATAATCAGCGGCTGGCCCTGCTCATCCTGCTTCGTAATCAGGCCGCGGGTAAGCACCCATTTGTAGCTGCCATCCCGGCAGCGCAGGCGGCGCTCTACCGAGTACATCGGCACTTCACCGCGCAAGTAGGCGTTGGCCGCTGCCAGACTAAGGTTTTGGTCGTCGGGATGCACGTGCTGCTGCCAGGTGGGCGGTAGCGGGTCGGGACCCGTGCTGGGGTAGCCCAGCATGGTGCGGTAGGCTTCCGAAAAGTATTCTTCGCCGGTCTGGTAATTGAATTCCCAGGCCCCGTCGCCAAACCGCTCAATGGCCAAGCGCCAGCGCTGCTCATGCGCGTGCACGGTTTCCTCGGCCCGCTTCAGCTCGGTGATGTCGGATAAGATACCGCTGAACAGCTGCCCCCCGGCATCGGCTACGGAGAGCTGCCCACTGGCCCGGAACCAGCGCAGCGGCTGGCCTGGCACCTGCAGGCGGCCCTCAAAATCCCAGTCTTTGCCCTGCCGCCGGCTCCGGCGCAGCGCGGTCCGCCAGGCCTTCCGGTCCTGGGGAAGAATAAAATCAGCTATGCGGTGAGCCTGATCCGGGGCAATGCCGAAGATAGTAGCCAGCTGGGGGCTGATGTAGCTGAAGCCGGACGAGGCGTTGGCATTCTCACGCCATTGGAAGAGTACGCCCGGAATGTGTTCGGTGAGATGGCGAAACTGGTCCTGGCCCGTTGGCGGGCGACCTAGGGTGACATCTTCCAGAAGCCCGATAATTACTGCAGGGGGCTGGAACAGAACTTTCAGCCGGGCATTTAGCGCCGTGCCATCGGCTCGATGCAGAACCAGGTCGGCACGCAGCGGGGTGGCGGCGGCTAACTGCTGCTGGAAAACGGCGGGCGGCATACCCGCCGCCGCCAGGGCCTCCAGGAGCAGCGCGGGCTGCTGGTGGGCCTGCGGGAAGCCGGTGAGCTGGGCAAATCCGGAATTGATCCATAGCAGCGAGCCATCCGGCGCCAGCAGCACCACGGCGTCAAAAGCATCTTCCAGTAGCGCGAAGCCCGGAATCTGGGGTGCGGCAGGGGGGCCGGCGGATAAAGAATTCACGGAGCAGGGGCAAAGCCGGCGAACGGCAGCGAGAAGAGACGAAGCGGATAGTAATATAGGAATTGCCCGCGGACTACCAGCGGGAGTTGAACTGGCGTAGCATCGGTGCGGTGGCAGCCAAGCGTGCTGGTTGGGGCAGAAAGCGGACCAACCAGAAATAAATTAATGTAGGTACATTGATGTAGGTGCATCAGTTGTGTGTTTGTCCGGCTGATTCGTCAGCTCTAACGCTTGCTCTGCTCACTTTCAACTTTCCCCTTCCTCATGGCCACGACCAAATGGGCGCTTGACCCAACCCACTCCGAAGTTCAGTTCAAAGTAAAACACCTCGTCATTTCGACCGTCACGGGCTCGTTCAAGAAGTTTGAAGGCGAAGCCGAAACCGATGGCGACTCATTCGAAAACGCCAAAGTGCGCTTCTCGGCCGACATCAGCAGCATCGACACCAACCAGGAGCAGCGCGACGAGCACCTCAAGAGCGCCGAGTTCTTCGACGCCCCCACGTATCCGCAGCTGACGTTCGAATCGACCTCCTTCGAGAAAACGGGCGACTCGGACTACAAGCTGAACGGCCACCTGACCCTGCACGGCGTGACCAAGCCCGTAACCTTCGATGTGGAGTACGGCGGCAACACCGGCGACTTCTACGGCAACACCAAGGCCGGCCTCGACGTGACCGGCAAAATCAACCGCAAAGACTTCGGCCTGACCTGGAGCGGCGTGACCGAAGCCGGGGCCATCGTGGTGAGCGAAGACGTGAAGCTCTCGGCCAGCCTGCAGTTCAGCAAGCCTGCCTGAGCCGGACGGCAGCCCCAAGCCAACGGCTCAGCCCGGCGGCCTCCGGCCTGTCACCAACGCAAAGAAGCCGAAGCAGCCCGGGCTGTTTCGGCTTCTTTGCGTTTAAATGAAGGTAGCGCCGCATATTTGCGTCTCCATCGTTGTGGCCATTGCTATTCCTAAGCGGGCGTCATCGTTCAACAGAGGAGTCGCCAGCCGGCGGCTCGCCCCGTCTTATCCGCCGACCTTTGCCCTGATATGTCAACCCAACCAACCCTTGTTTTCCTCCATGGCTTCGCCGAAAGCCGCGAAATCTGGTCCGAGCTGCTGTCCGGCTTTCCTGCCGACTACCGCCTGGTGAACCTGAACCTGCTCGGCCACGGCACCAACATCCACGACGTGCGCGACTACAGCATGGAGGCCCAGGCGCGCTACGTGGCGGAGAAGCTGCAGGCCGCCGGCGTCGAAAAAGCTCTGCTGGTGGGGCACAGCATGGGCGGCTACGTGGCCCTGGCCTTCGCCGAGCGGTGGCCGGAGCGGGTGGCCGGCCTGGCGCTGATCAACTCCTCGGCCTACGCCGACAGCGAGGACAAGAAAGCCAGCCGCGAAAAGAACGTGGCCTTTGTGGAGCGGCACGGGGTGGAGAAGTTTATGGAGTCCTTCATCCGCCCGCTGTTTGCGCCCGCCAACCGGGAGTCGATGGGGCGGCAGCGGGAGTTTCTGGAGGAAATCGGCAAGGCTACCCCGGCCGAAACCATTATCGGCGGCCTGCGCGCCATGGCCGCCCGCCCCGACCGCACCAAGGTGCTGGGCACGGCCAAGTTTCCGGTGCTGCTGGTAGCGGGCAAGGAAGATCTGGCCGTACCGCTGGAGCATTCGGTCGCCCAGGCCCCGCTGGCGCCCGTAGCCCACGCGCTGTTTCTGGCCGAGGTCGGGCACCTGGCCTACTTCGAGGAGCCGTCCGCCGTGCGGCGGGCCCTAGTCGATTTTGCGGCGGCGGTGCATGGGCAGTAAGACGTAGAAAGGCCCCGGACGCGAACGTCCGGGGCCTTTTTGCCAGTAAGCCAAGAAACCGGCGGCCGGACTACTGCGGCGTTAGCGGCTGCAGCTGGCTGCGCAGGTTCGCCGGAATATCCTGAATGGAGACAATCTGCAGCCCGCCTTTGGTGGTGGGGGCCAGGCCCTGGCCGCTGGTAAGCAGCGTGGCCTGCATCTGCGTATCGTGAATGCGGTACATGGCGCCGGTGATCGGGTCCACAATCAGCAGCCCGATAAAGCCGCCGAACAACAGGTTGCCGAAGTACCAGCCGTTGAGGTCGGACGTGATGGTCATCGTCTTGGTTTCAAAGCCGGGCTTGGAGAAGGCAATGGAATAAACCTGCTTCTGAAAATACTCGCCACCCGATTTGAGGGGCACCACCGTGGGCGTGGTACCGGTGAATACCTCTTTCTTGTTGACGTCGGTGATGGTGAAGGAGGCACCGGGCGGGTCGCTGGAGAAAGCCACCGGATAAACGGATTTGCTGACGATAGTCGCGCAGCTGCTGCTCAGCAGCAGAGTGGCCGCCATAGCCAAGGGTAGGGGTAAGCGCATAGAGGAAGAATAAGGGCCTGAAAAGTGAAAAAACTGCCCCGGCAGCATCCGGACTCACCAAAGCAGCCGCGAAAGATACTGGCTTCCGGCCCGGCTTCCGGGTCCCGGCCCGGATTTAATTTTCGGGTGCAACCAGCCTGACAACTCTGTGCGCGAAGCCGCCGGCAGCCGGGGTCCTCTTGAGCTGACGTCACGCAGTGTCTTAGTTCAAGGGCCGCTGCGAGTGTAGCGCAAACTACAAAGCTCGGGCTATACCCTGCCGCGTAACATCAGGTAACTAAACAGCAAGGAGCCATCAATTCGTGTGGTCAGCCACTACCACCCATTTGCCATTCAGCTGGCGCAGCACCAGCAGGAAATACCCCTGCTCGTCGCCCTCGGTGGGGCGGGCCAGGTGCCAGTGGCCCACTACCTGCGCCGCAGCGGGGGCCACCAGCGTAATTCGAAGGCCACTGAAATCCAGTTTACCCATTGCGGCCGGGCTTGGGTAGACTTTCTGGTAGATGGCCAGGTTTTGCCGCCAGCCGTAAGCTGGCCCCTTGCCATCAATAAACACCAGCGAATCGGACTGCCAATAACCTTGCATGAAGCCGGGTATATCGCCCCGGTTCCAGGCCGCGGTTTGCGCCGTGAGCACCTGCACAATGGCCCGCCGGTCGGCCGCTAGCGCACCTGGGCCCGGCTGGGTGGCGGTGCAACTTCCGAAAGCCCCCGCGGTGCCCAGCACTACCAGGCGTACCAGAGAATTACGAGTTAAATACATCACGGCTGGCTCAAATACTCGTTCAAAAGTAGAAGGGTTGTCAGTCGTTAAGTGCTGAGCCATTAACGGGGGCCTTTAAGCGTCCCTTAGCTCATCGCTGTCAGCTTTCCTAGCAACTGACGTTGCGCACAGATTGCGTCCATGCTTCCCCAAGACACTTTAGAGGTTTCGGAAAAGGTCATTTCCAGACAGTGCGCCGAAGTGGTGCGTAACATCAGTCCCAAAGCCGGTGGGCGCCATCACACCCCCTGGTGCAGCCCGGGTCAGTTCCTGTTGAACCGGCGTACCTGGGCTGGCGTGGGCAGGCGGAAGGTGATGGGTAAGGTGTAGTTCACCCGGACGGCGCGGCCCACTTGCCGGCCCGGCGCCCAGGCCGGCATGCTCTGAATAACCCGCAGGGCTTCGGCATCCAGCAGCGGATGAGTACCCTTGAGCACTTTTACCTCTTCCAACGCTCCGGTAGTACCCACGACAAAACTAATGAAAACCCGCCCTTCCGCGCGCTGGTCCAAGGCCTGCTGCGGATACCGGATGGTTTTTGCCAGGTATGAAAAGATGGAGTCAGTGCCGCCGCCGTTGAAGCGGGGCATCTGCTCAACGTACGTGTACACCTGGTTGCCGATGCGGCCAGTATCGGCAGCCGCAGGCAGGGCCGACTGGGCCCGGGCAGCACTGCTTATCAGCAACGTAATTCCAGTAGCGGCAACAAACAGGCGCGCCGGCATAAGTTGAAAGTCAGGCAAGGGTAAGCAGGCTTTGGAGTGGCTAGTTGCTGTTGATCCGGACGGGCACCCTGGTAAACGGCACCGCCACGGGCTGGCCCTGCTGCATGCCGGGTTTCCAGGCCGGCATGTGCTGCACCGCCTGCAGCACGGCCGCATCTGCCTCGGGCGCAAGGCCGGATACTATCTGCGCCGCGCCGACTTTGCCATCGGTCTGCACCGTAAACGACACGGTGACCACACCGCCTTTTGGGGCTTTAACGCCTTGTGTGGCTCCCTGCAGATAATGCACCACGCCCAGCGGGTCGTGGGTGAAAACGGCCGGCTTGTTGCCCGCCGCGGCTTCCTCCCGGGCCGAGGGCGCGGCCAGCACGCTGCCTAGGCCGCGCTGCATGTTGAAGCGCACGGGTACCGTGTACTGCACGGCCACCGGCTGGCCGCCCTGCCGGCCGGGCTGCTGCCACGCGGGCATCGTCTGAATCAGGCGCAGGGCTTCCTGGTCCAGTGCTTGCTGGACGCCCCTGATGACCTTTGCCTGCTCTACCATTCCCTGCTTGCTGACCACAAACGTTACGAACACCGTACCGCTGGCCCCGGCCTGCAGCGCCTCCTTGGGGTAGCGGACACCACGGCTTATGTACTGCAGCACGCTGGCCGTGGTGCTGTCGGCGGCCTGAAAGCGCGGCATATGCTCCGCCATGGTATACACTGGCTCGGCAGGTGCCGCTACCGTTTGAGCCGAGGCGGCAGCAGACGATAAGAATAAGCCAGTGAGCCCGAAGCCCACGATTCGACTAACTGACATGCGGAATAGTGAACGAAGAGAAATATAGGGTGTCGGAAGCTACTTCAGCAAGCCTAGCTGAATCATGTGCTCGGCAATCTGCACGGCGTTGGTGGCGGCGCCCTTGCGCAGGTTGTCGGCCACCACCCACATATTCAGGGTGCGGGGCTGCGACTCGTCGCGGCGGATGCGGCCGACCAGCACGGCGTCTTTGCCGTGGGCATCCTTGGGCATGGGGTAGCGGTTGGCGGCTACCTCGTCCACCACTTCCACGCCGTCGGTGGCGCGCAGGATGCGGTACACGTCGGCCAGGTCAAATTCGCGGGCAAACTCCACGTTCAGCGCCTCCGAGTGGCCACCCAGCACCGGGATGCGCACGGCGGTGGCCGTCACCTGAATCGTGTCGTCGGAAAGGATTTTCTTGGTCTCGTTCACCAGCTTCATTTCCTCCTTGGTGTAGCCGTTATCCTCGAACACGTCGATGTGGGGCAGCACGTTCAGGTCGATGCGGTGGGGGTAGGCCGGGTTGGCGGCCGTCTGCCCGGCCCGCTCCTCCAGCAGTTGGTCCACGGCTTTTTTGCCGGTGCCCGTCACGCTCTGGTAGGTGCTCACCACGATGCGCCGGATCTGAAACGCCTCGTGCAGCTTGTGCAGGGCCAGCACCATCTGAATGGTGGAGCAGTTGGGGTTGGCAATGATTTTATCGTCGGCCGTGAGCTGCCGGGCGTTGATTTCGGGCACCACCAGCTTCTTGGTGGGGTCCATGCGCCAGGCCGAGGAGTTGTCGATAACCACGGTGCCGACGGCGGCGAAGTGCGGGGCCTGCTCTTTGGATACTGAGCCGCCGGCCGAGAAAATAGCCACGGCCGGGCGGGCGGCAATGGCGTCGGCCATGCTCACCACCTTGTACTTCTTGCCCTGGTACTCGATTTCCTGCCCCACCGACCGCTCGGAGGCTACGGGCAGCAGCTCAGTGACCGGGAAGTTGCGCTCGGCCAGTACTTTCAACATTTCGCCACCCACTAAGCCGGTGGCACCAACGACAGCTACTTTCATTTCAGGAAGGATTCAACGACCCGTGGAGGCCTGGGAAAAGATAATATTGTTTGAACAGATTGAATTATGGGTATATTCCCGCTGGGTTCCGGAGCTGCCGCTTGGCCGCCTATTATGACTCAGCCGAAGTATTCTGCCGCCTGCCGTTACCGATGCGAAAACCACTACTCCAATCCGCGTGAAACATCTGCTATTCTGCCTGCTGGCCTTGCTGGCCGGCCCCGTGCAAGCCCAGCTCACGGATTCGTTCACCGATGGCGACTTCACCCAAAACCCGACCTGGACCGGCGATGCTACGGGGTTCCAAGTTACGGCCCAGCAGCTGCAAAGCAATGGCCCGGGCGTCACGGGCAGCACCCTGGAGCTGCTCACGCCCTGCCAGGCCAGCACCGGCACCACCTGGGAGTTCTGGGCCAACCTGCGGTTTGCCACCAGTAGCGCCAACTACGCCGACGTGTGGCTGATGGCCGACCAGGCCAGCCTGAAGACTACCGGCACCAAAGGCTACTTCGTGCGCCTGGGCGGCACGGCCGATGAAGTGGCCCTGTTTCGCAAGGATGCCCCGGCCACGCCCGTGTACGTGGTCAACGGCGCCGACGGCACACTGGCTTCCGCCACCAACAACCTGGTGCGGGTGCGCGTCACGCGCAGCCTGCAGAACGTCTGGACCCTGGAGCGCGACCTGACCGGCGGCACCACTTTCGCCAGTGAGGGTACCGGCGCCGACGCCACCTACCAGCGCAGCGCCTGGTGCGGAGTGTCGCTGCTGTATTCCTCGGCCAACAACCGCAGCTTTCACTTCGACGATTTCCGCATCACCGATGCCAATGCGCCCCTGCTGCTCAGCGCCAGCAGCCTGAGCGGGCGGCAGGTCGACGTGCAGTTCAACGAGGCCGTAGCGGCGGTCCAGCCCGTGGGCAGCTACCAGCTCAACGCCGGCACCCCGGCCGTGCTCAGCGCCGCGCGCGACGCCACCGACCCGGCCCTGGTTCACCTCACGCTGGCCGCCGACCTGGCCAGCGGCTCCAACACGCTGACCGTGCGCAACGCGGCGGACCTCTACGGCAACAGCGCCCCGTTTCCGGCTACGGCCACCGTGACCTACTCGCCCCCGGCCGTGGGACCGGGGTTCAACCAGCTGCTCATCACCGAAATTCTGGCCGATGAAACCCCGGTCGTCGGGCTGCCCGCCTCGGAGTTTTTGGAGATTCATAACCCTTCGGCCACGGCTACGCTGGACCTGGGCGGGGTGCGGCTGCTGCGGCCCGGCAGCACCAGCACGGCGGCGGTGTTTCCGGCCGGGGCCAGCCTGCTGCCCGGCGAGTACGCCGTGGTGTGCGGCAGCACCCGCACGGCCCAGTTCAGCCCGTACGGCAAGGTGTTCGGGCTGACCAACTTCCCGGCCCTGAGCAATGCCGGCGACGAGCTGCTGCTGCGCGGCCCCACCGGCCGCACCGTCTTTCAGGTGCGCTACTCCGACGCCTGGTACCGCGACATCGCCAAGAAAGACGGCGGCTGGAGCCTGGAGCTGATTGACCCCGCCAACCCCTGCGGCGGCGCGGCCAACTGGAGCGCCAGCACCGATGCCAGCGGCGGCACGCCCGGCCGCGCCAACAGCGTGCGGGCCGCCAATGCCGACCGTACGCCGCCGGCCCTGCGCCGCGCTACCGTCGTCAGCCCCACGCTGCTGCGGCTGGAGTTCGACGAAAAGCTGGACAGCGTGCAGCTTTCTGCCCCGGCCCTGTACGCCATCCAGCCCGCGCTGACCATCGTGGGCGTGCGGGCCGTGCCCTACGACTTCCGGGCTGTGGAGCTGACGCTGGGCTCGGCCATTCCGGCCAACCAGCTCTTCACCGCCAGCGTGCAGCGGGCCGTCGACTGCGCGGGCAACGCGACGGGTGGGGCCGTGTCGGCTACGTTTGCGCTGCCGGTGGCCCCGCTGGCCGGGCAGGTAGTCATCACCGAAGTATTTCCTGACGAAACGCCGGCCGTCGGGCTGCCCGCCGCCGAGTACCTGGAGATTCACAACCCTTCCACCAGCATCCTGGATCTGGGCGGCGTGCAGCTGTTCAAGACCGGCAGCAGCACGGCCGCGGCGGTGTTTCCGGATACCACACGCCTGAATCCGGGGCAGTACGCGGTGGTGTGCAGCAGTACCCGCGGGTTGCTGTTTGCCCGCTACGGCACCGTGTATGCCCTGCCCAACTTCCCCACCCTGACCAACGACGGCGACCAGCTGGTGCTGCGCGGCCGCAGCGGGCGCACTCTGTTTGAAGTCAATTATTCGAGCACCTGGTACAAGGACAACAGCAAGAAGGAGGGCGGCTGGAGCCTGGAGCTGATTGACCCCGCCAACCCCTGCGGCGGCCTCGAGAACTGGACCGCCAGCGTGGACCCCAGCGGCGGCACGCCCGGCCGCGCCAACAGCGTGCGGGCCACCAACCCCGACCGTACGCCGCCCGCGCTGCTGCGGGCCCTGGCCATCAGCGCCACCACTGTCCGGCTGTTTTTCGGTGAGAAGCTGGACAGCGTGCAGGCCGCCAGCCCCGGGCTCTACCAGCTGAGTCCGGCCAATACCATCACCCAGGTAAGCCCCGGCGGACCCGATTTTCGCACCGTGGACCTGATGCTCGGCACGCCCCTGCTGCCCAGCCAGGCCCAGACCGTGCGCGTGCAGCGGGCCGTCGACTGCGTGGGCAACGCGGCGGGGCCGGCCACTTCGGCCACATTTGCCCTGCCCGCGGCAGCGGTGGCCAACGATGTCGTCATCAACGAAATCCTGTTCAATCCCCGCACCGGCGGCGTCGACTTCGTGGAGCTGCTCAACCGCTCGGCC
This sequence comes from Hymenobacter algoricola, assembly GCF_039539525.1. Taxonomy (NCBI): domain Bacteria; kingdom Pseudomonadati; phylum Bacteroidota; class Cytophagia; order Cytophagales; family Hymenobacteraceae; genus Hymenobacter; species Hymenobacter algoricola. Next base: position 99,984 of record NZ_BAABDH010000015.1, read on the forward strand.
AAGTACCTGAACGTGCAGGGCTGGCAGCTGGGCAATGAAAAGCCCGACGGCTCGGTAGATGCCGAACCGGTGAGCAGCAGCCCCTACGTGCTGGCCCCGGGCCAGCTGCTGGTGCTGACTACCCGCCCCGACCTGGTGCAGAGCACATACCCGGCCAACGACCCCAATGTTTTTCTGGCCATGGCCGGCTTCCCTACCTTCCCCGATGAGGCCGGCACCGTGGTGGTATTCGACGGGCTGGGGCGGCCCCTCGACCGGGTGGCGTACTCGGATAAGCAGCACCTGGCCCTGCTCAGCGACCTGAACGGGGTTTCTCTGGAGCGCATCCGCACCGACGGGCCCAGCACGGCGGCCAACTTCCACTCGGCGGCCAGCACCGTGGGCTACGCCACCCCCGGCCGCCCCAACTCCCAGTACCAGGAAGACCCCGGCGGCGACAAGCTGTTTCGGATGGAGCCCGAGGTGTTCACGCCCGATGAGGACGGCCAGCAGGATTTTACTACGCTCAACTACACCCTCGACCAGCCCGGCTACGCGGCCAGCATCACCGTGTACGACGCGCAGGGCCGCCTCACCCGCCGCCTGGTGCGCAACGAAACCATGGCCACCAGCGGCTTTTTTCAGTGGAACGGCCTGACCGACCAGGGTCAGAAAGCGCCGGTGGGCTACTACGTGCTGCACATTCAGCTGTTTGAGCCCAACGGCGGCGGCCGGCGGGAATATAAGAAGACCGTTGTGCTGGGCGCCCGGTTCTGAGTTGACGGACTGTCGTTGCGAGCAAAGCATTCCGCCCATTAAGCGGCGTCAGTCCCTCCTCTGAAATGAGGGAAACTCCGTGAGCCTACAAACCCCCGACGTCTGCCCGACGTTAGGGTTTTGGGGGTCCCTTTGGAAAACGGGCCTGGCCCGGTGGCCCGGTGGGTGCGTCTCCGTTATTCCCCTTTGCTTATGTCCGAAGTTCTACCTGCCCAATTCCCAGCCGCCGAGTTGTTGCCCGCCCTGCTCGATGCCTCGCTCACCGGGGTTGTGCTGTTCCTACCAGTTTACGGCCCGTCCGGCGAGCTGGTGGACTTCACCTTTGCCTACCTCAACCCCGCCGCGCAGCGCATTTTGGGCCTGCCCCCCCAGCCCGCCGTCAGCTACCTGCAGCAGTTTCCGCACAGTACCGACCCCGCCAACGGGGCCTTTGTTTTCCAGCGCGATGCCTACCTGTCGGGCCAGCCGGCGCAGTTCGAGCTGAACTACCAGAACGACGGCTACGACAACTACTTCCGGGCCACGGCCCGCCGCGTGGGCGAGGGCCTGCTCGTGTGCGTCACCGACACCGCCGACCAGCCCCGCACCGCTGTGGAAGTGGCCCTGCGCCAGAGCCAGGCCCGCGAGCAGGCGGCCCGCGCCCAGGCCGAAGCCCAGCGCCAGCGCCTGCTCAACGTCTTCACCCAGGCCCCCGTGCTCATGGCCCGCCTCAGCGGCCCCGACCACGTGGTGGAGCTGGCCAACGAGGGGTTCGAGCAGCTTTTTGGGGGCCGGCCGATGACCGGCCGGCCGCACCGCCAGGCTGCGTCCGAGCTGGCCGGCCAGGGCTTTTTCGAGCTAATCGATGACGTGTACCGCACCGGCGAAACCTACGCGGCCACCGAGGCCTCGGCATACCTGCCCCAGGCCGGGCCGGGCCCGCCCGTGCCCCGGTACTTCGACTTTATTTACCAGGCCACCCGCGACGCTGCCGGCCGCATCGACGGGGTGCTGGTGGTGGGCCACGAAGCCACTGAACAAGTGCGCGCCCGCCAGCGGCTCCAAGACCAGGCCCACGAGCTGGCCCAGCTCAACCAGGAGCTGGAAGCCCGCGTGTTTGAGCGCACCCAGGCCCTGCGCCACGCCCAGGCTGCCGCCGAAGCCACGGCCCGGCAACTGCGGCACGTGACGGAAAGCCTGCCCAGCACCAGCTTCACCGTGGACCAGGCCGGGCAAATATTGTACATCAGCCCGCAGTGGTACGCCTACACCGGCATGGGACCCGATGCGGACAGCAATGAGACCTGGCCGCAGCTCATGCACCCCGACGACCTGCCCGCCGTGGCCCAGGAGTACAGCGCGGCCCTGGCCGGCGGGCGCCCCTGGGGCTACGAGTTCCGGTTGCGCGGGGCCGACGGGCAGTACCGCTGGTTTGCCAGCCAGGGCGTGCCCGAGCCGCTGGCCGCCGCCGAAGCCGCCGCCCGCCCTCGCCAGTGGTTCGGCTCCAACCTTGACATCGACGACCTGAAGCGGGCCCAGCAGCAGCTCGAGGAAAAAGACCAGCTGCTGACCAGCATCCTCTCTTCCATTCCGGCCAGCGTAGTTGCGTTCGAGGGCGAGGCCCTGCACTTCGGCTTCTTTAATGAGGCGTATCAGTACCTGGCACAGGGCCGGGCCGTGCTGGGTCGCCCGGCAGTAGAGGTATTTCCCGAAGTAGCAGAGCAGGGGTTTCTGGCCTCGCTGCGTGGGGTGCTGCGCACCGGCGAGCCCTACCAGGGGCAGGAGGTGCCCGCCTATGCCCGCGACCCGCGCACCGGGCAGCAGGGGGACATGTACCTGGACCTGGCCTACCTGCCGTTGCGCCACGGCCAGCAGCCGCCCCACGCCGTGCTCGGCTTCATCATCGACGTGACGGACCGCGTGCTGGCCCGCCGGCAGGCCGAGGCGGCCCAGGCCCAAACCCTGGCCGCCGCCGAGCAGACCGCGGCCCAGCGCGAAGCCTTTTTCCAGGTGTTCGAGCAAACCCCGGCCTGCGTGGCCATTTTGCGCGAACCCACTCACCGCCTCGACTACTACAACCCCGCCTACGAGCAGCTGTTTCCGGCCGGCCGCCTCCGGCGAGGCCGCCCCATTGCGGAGCTGCAGCCCGAAGCCGTGGAACAGGGCTTTGTGGCCTTGCTCGACCGGGTATTCCAGACCGGCGAAATGCACTTTGGCCACGAGATGCATTTGGCCGTTACCCAGCCCGACGGTCAGCCCTCGAAGGAAATGTACTTCGATTTCACCTACCAGGCGTTTCAAGAGGCCGGGCGCACGGCGGGCATCTCCGTCTTCGCCTACGACGTGACCGAGCGGGTGCTGACTCGCCGGCAGCGCGAGGCCCAGCAGGTGCAGCTGGCCGAGCTGTTTGAGCAGGCCCCGGTGGCCATCACCGTGCTGCGGGGGGCGCAGTACGTCATCGAGGTGGCCAACCCGCTCATGGCCGAGCTCTGGGGCCGCACCCCGGAGCAAGTGCGGGGCAAGGCCCTGTACGAGGCCCTGCCCGAAGTGCGCGGCCAGGGCTTCAAGGAGCTGCTCGACCAGGTTGTGGCCAGCGGCGAGGCCTTCGCGGCCCAGGAGCTGCCGGCCCAGCTGCCCCGCGCCGGGGAGTTGGCCACGGTGTACCTCAACTTCGTGTACCAGCCCCTGCGCGACGCCCAGGGCCGCATTGACAGCGTGGCCGCCGTGGCCACCGACGTGACTGACCAGGTGCTGGCCCGCCAGCAGCTGGCCCAGGCCAACGCGCAGCTCACGGCCGCCAACCGCCAGCTCATCCGCACCAACACCGACCTCGATAACTTCATCTATTCCGCCTCGCACGACCTCAAGCAGCCCATCGCCAACATTGAGGGCCTGCTCGATGCCCTGCACGAGGAGCTGCCCGCCGACCTGGCCGCCGCCCTGCCGGTCGGCCCCATCCTCGCCCGGATGGCCGACTCGGTGGGGCGCTTCCAGCGCACTCTCGACCACCTCACCGACATCACCCGGCTGCAAAAGGAATACGCCCCGGCCGCCGTCGCCGTCAGCGTGGCGGCCGTGCTCGACGACGTGTGCCTCGATCTGGCCCCGCAGCTGGCCGCGTCGGGAGGGCGCCTCACCCGCGACGTGGACCAGTGCCCGCCCGTGCTCTTCCCCGAAAAATACCTGCGCTCGGTCCTGTTCAACCTGCTCAGCAACGCCCTCAAGTACCGCTCGCCGCACCGTACCCTGCACGTGGCTGTCAGCTGCCACGCCGAGCCCGGCTACCAGGTGCTCGAAATCCACGACAACGGCCTGGGCATTCCGCTGGCCCAGCAGCCGCGCTTGTTCGGCATGTTCCAGCGCTTCCACGACCACGTGGCGGGCACCGGCATTGGCCTGTTCATGGTCAAGCGCATGGTCGAAAATGCCGGGGGGCGCATCGACGTCCACAGCCAGGAAGGCACCGGTACCACCTTCTTCGTGTACTTTCCAGTCGCCGACACCCCGCCTGCGTAAGTTTGCCCGTACTTCCGCCTCCCTCCCGATGCCCCAGCTACCCTGCGTCCTGCTCGTGGACGACGACGATACCACCAACTACCTCAACCGCCTGCTCCTGGAGCGGCTGGGCGTCGCCGCCCACATCCTGGTGGCCCCCAACGGCCGCCAGGCCCTCGACCTGTTGCCCGCGCACTGCCCGGAGCCGGGCGCGCCCACCTGCCCGGTGCTCATCCTGCTCGACATCAACATGCCCGTCATGAATGGCTTTGAGTTTCTCGAAGCCTACGCCCAGCTGCCCCCGGCCCGCCGCGGCGCCAGCGTAGTGCTCATGCTCACCACTTCCCTCAACCCCCAGGACGCGGATCGGCTCCGCACTCTGCCCGCCGCCGGCACCATCATTAAGCCGCTGTCCAGAGCTAAAGTCGCCCAGCTGCTGCACGAGCATTTCGGGCACCCGCTGCCCGCCTTGTAGCCGGCCGGTATTTTCATGATGGTGCAGAAGTTGGCGTAGTGAATGCAGAACGTCATGCGCAGCTGGCGTTAGCTTGTCGAAGCAGCTCCACTGCAATAATACCTGGCCCAGGTTGCGGAGCCGCGCACTACCCCGGCGGGGCAGCATCTGGTACAACGAGTATGTTGGTTTCTGTGCCCTAGGCGAGGGGAGGGCACAATTCCGGTATTGTTGGACACAGGCCAAGAGGCGGTGGACCGCTGGGGCTTCCAAACGGCTAAGGTTGACGGAATGCTACCAACCTGCCGCCCCGCTGGGGCAGCCGTTTAGTAGTCCGCAACGTGAGCCAATTGATACAGTTGGTTTCAAGGACGCTTTTACCAGCTCCCGGCCTTGGAATGCATACCGGATAACGCAAAGCCGTTCGTAGGCCGCTAACGACATTCTGATGATGTAAATCTGTTTCGGGAACCGGTATTTTCAGGCAGAAGGTAGCGAAGAGTAGGGGGGAGGCTATTTTTATCCAAAAAGAGCCTTTTACAGGCTTTTTTGGCCGTTTATCACGTGCGGACGTCGGCTAAGGGCGACTTTTGAAGCAAGCTTTTAAGGCAGGCCAACGCTGTTTTTCTTTCAGAGCACGGATTGCTTCGTCCTGCGCTCTTGCAATGCCAGGGCTGCTTTCCAGCGGTCGGCTGTTAAACCCCCGTCCTTGCCGGCCGTCCAACCCCCATGACGACGCAACAGCAACTGCAGCATCTGTACTGGCGGGCGGGCTTCGGAGCCCGGCCCGCCGACGTGGCCGCCGGCCTGACGCCCCGCAAGGCCCTCAGGCAGCTTTTTCACGACTCGCAGCCGGCGGAGCCGCTCTACTCCGAGCAGATGCGCTACACCGAAACAGCCGCTCTCACCCCGCCGCCCACCCCCGACCTGCGCCTGGACCCGCAGGCCATGACCATGAAAAAGGGGATGACGGCCGAGCAGCGCAAGCAGCAGAACCGGCAGATCCGGGAAGCTTTCTACCGCATGAACACCGGCTGGCTCAATCGGATGGCCACTTCCCCGGCCCAGCTGCGCGAGAAGATGACCTTCTTCTGGCACGGCCACTTTGCCTGCCGGGTGCGCCGCCCCGACGCGGCCCTGCAGCTCAACAACACCCTGCGCAAAGGCGCCCTGGGCAATTTCGGCGACCTGCTGCTGGCCGTGAGCCGGGAACCGGCCATGCTGCAGTTTCTCAACAACCAGCAGAACAAAAAGCAGCACCCCAACGAGAACTTTGCCCGCGAGGTCCTGGAGCTGTTCACCATCGGGCGGGGGCACTACTCGGAGCAGGACGTCAAGGAGGCGGCCCGCGCCTTTACCGGCTGGGGCTACAACGCCGGCAACCAGTACACCTTCCGGGCCCAGCAGCACGACGACGGCGCCAAAACCTTTTTGGGCCGCACCGGCAACCTGAGCGGCGAGGACGTCCTGGCAATTATCCTCGACCAGCCCCGGACGGCGGAGTTTCTGACCACCAAAATCTACCGGTTCTTCGTCAACGACACGCCGAATCCGGCCCATATTCAGCCCCTGGCCAAAGCCTTCTTCCAGAGCAAGTACGACATCAGTGACCTGCTGGAGCGAATATTCTCGGCCGACTGGTTTTATGACGCCGCCAACGTGGGCACCCGCATCAAGTCGCCCATCGAGCTGCTGGCCGGCATCAAGCGCACCCTGGGGCTGGAGCTGGAAAATGAGCAGCCCCTGATTGTGTTCCAGAAAGCGTTGGGGCAGACGTTGTTTCAGCCCCCGAATGTGGCCGGCTGGCCCGGGGGGCGCAACTGGATCGACTCGTCGTCCCTGGTGTTTAGGCTGCAGCTGCCCCAGGTGCTGCTCCGGAATGCCGAGTTCAGCATTGCCCTCAAGGAAGACGAAAACGACCTCGCGCCCTCCGTGTCCAGAGCCGACCGCACGTTCCGCCAGCAGGTCAAAGCCCGGGTGAAGCTGGCGCCGCTCAGTCAGCTGCTGGCCCAAACGGCGCCTGCGGCCCAGGCCGCCCAGCTCAGCCGGTTTCTGCTGCAGGCCCCGATCCGGCCCGAAAACCTGGCCCTGATCCAGCAAGCCGCCGCCGCCGGCCCCGCCGACGGCCGCCTGCGCACCATGGTCACCAGCCTGCTGAGCCTGCCCGAGTACCAGCTGATGTAAGTGAGTCAGTAAGGAACGTCATGCCGAGGCGCAGCCGAAGCATCCCGCGTGCTGACGTCTGATGCCTGTTCCAATGCCGCCACGCGCGATGCTTCGCTTGCCTGACGGCCTAACCAAAACCACCGCTATGTCTACCTCCCGCCGTAATTTTCTGAAGACCTCCGTACTGGCCAGCAGCCTGCTGTTCGTGCCCAAATTCCTGCACGCGCTGGACCGCCAGGGGCTGCCGGCGCTGCGCGACGCCAACGGGCGCCGCCTGGTGGTGGTGCAGCTGGGGGGCGGCAATGATGGCCTGAATACCATTATTCCCTACCGTAACGACATCTACTACCGCGCCCGGCCCACGCTGGGCATCAGGCCGCAGAGCGGCATCCTCACCCTCGACCAGGACCTGGGCTTCAACCCCGCCATGACCCGCCTGAAGGGCCTCTACGACCAGGGCCACGTGGGCGTGCTCAACAGCGTGGGCTACCCCAACCCCGACCGGTCGCACTTCCGCTCGATGGACATCTGGCAGAGCGGCTCGGCCTCCGACCAGTACGTGACGACCGGCTGGCTGGGCCGCTACCTCGATTCGAGCTGCCCCAGCTGCCAGGCGCCCTACAACGGGCTGGAAGTAGACGACACGCTGAGCCTGGCCATGAAGGGCACGGCCCGCAAGGGCCTGGCCCTGAAAAACCCCGAGAAGTTTCACCAGATAACCCAAAACCGCTTTCTGGCGCAGGTAAGCAGGGAAACCGGCGCGGCCGGCGGCGCCGAGCTCGACTACCTGTATAAGACGCTGGCCGAAACCACCTCCTCGGCCGACTACCTCTACCAGACGTCCAAGGTCTACAAGTCGGCCATTGCCTACCCGAACACGGAGTTCGGCAAAAACCTGAAAACCACGGCTGAGCTGATCAACTCCGGCATCGAGTCGCGGGTGTTCTACGTCTCGCTCACCGGCTTCGATACCCACGTGCGCCAGCAGGAGCAGCAGGGCAAGCTGCTCGGCGACCTGTCCGACGGGCTGGCCTCCTTCGCGGAAGATCTGCAGAAAAGCGGGCAGTTCGACAACACGCTGATCCTGGTTTTCTCCGAATTCGGCCGCCGCGTGGGCCAGAACGCCAGCAACGGCACCGACCACGGCACGGCCAACAACGTGCTGCTGCTGGGCGGCGGCCTGCGCAAAAAAGGAATTCTCAACGCCGCCCCCGACCTGCTCAACCTCGACCAGGGCGACCTGAAGCACCAGCTCGACTTCCGCAGCCTCTACGCTACCGTCCTCCACGACTGGCTTGGTGCCGACGATAAAGCCATTCTGGGGCAGGAGTTTGCGCGGCTCAAGGGACTGGTGTGACCCCGCCGCCAGACGGGAGGGCGGCTTCAGACCTTCCGAAGCGGCCATTCTACTTTCTGGATACCAGTTCAGGAACCAGACTTCCAGCTGGGTGGGCTTAGTGGCGGAAGCTGAAGCCCAGAAAATACTCGTGGTCGGTAGCGGGCGTGAGGGCCAGGTGGGCTCCGCCATCCAGAATCAGGTTGTTGCTCAGGTGCAGCTGCGGCCCCACGTTGACCGACGCCTGCCAGGCCGTCTGGCGGACATCCCACTGGCCTGCCACTTCGGCGAAAGCCGACCAGAACGGGGAAAACTCGTAGTCGATGGCAGTACTGGGGCCCAGCAGCACAAAGCGGCGGCTGGCGGCGTCGTCGTAGTTCAGCTCACTGCGCAGCTGGATCTGCACGTTCAGCTCTTTGCTGAAATCGTGGCTGTAGGGCACCATCAGGCCGTATTCAGCGGCGCGGGTACCTACTGCGCTACCCACGGGCAGCCGCACCAGCGCCATTACCGCCAGCGCGTCGGGCTTGCCATGCTCCCCGGCCAAGCTGCGCTTTACCCGCACGGTCAGGTCGCCGAAGCCCTGGCGCCGCTCGGGCTGCTGCTGCTCATTCCACTGCTTTTGCCAGGAGTAGGAGTCGAGCTGCACCTGCACGTCGGTGCGCATGGTGAGACCCAGCTTGAGCAGGACGTGGTTGAAGTGAAGGTCCCGCTCCCGGTGGTCCGGCGCGCGCTTGTTGAGGAGCCGCAGTAAGTCGCTTTCCACCTGAAAATGGCCCGGGTCGACCGTAAAAGGACTCTCGGATACGCCGGGCCGGTCGGGCCGCAGCTCCTGCAGCGAGTCGCGCGGGACGGGCCGAAACAAGGTGTAGTCCCGGCCTTGGGCGGGCGTAGAGCCCGTATCCTGGGCCTGAGTGAGCAGGGGCAGCCCCATGCCCGCCGCCAGCAGCAGGCCCCGGCCGGCGAAGCAGAGGGAGGAGAAGTGCCCCCGGCGTGCGGAAAGTGAAAACATCGGCGTGGTACAAGGAAAGATGCAGCGCTTACGAAAAGTGGCTGCCTCCGGCCTAAAACGGCAGGATAACTTTCACGCTCAGGTTACGGCCCATGTTGTAGATGCCGCTACGGCCGGTGGGCGAAGCAGCAAAGTATTCGAAGTACTTCAGTCGGTTCAGGTGCGACTGGTAGCTGGTGTTGAGCACGTTGTCCAGCTGCACAAACAGCTGCAGCCACTCGCGCTGCTGCGGTCCGGCCGTGAGCGTAGTGCCGGCGCCCAGGTTGAACAGGGTGTAGCCGGCGGTGCGGGTTTCGGTGTTGTCGACGGCATAGAAGCGGTTTTGCGCGGCGTTGTAGTCTGCTCCGGCCCGCAGGTACGCCCGGGCCAGCGGCCCCAGGGGCTGCGGGCTGGTGAAACGCACTTCGGAGCGCAGGTGCAGCGGCGGAATAAACGGCAGATACCGGGCGGCGGCCCCATTCGTTTCCAGCAGCGCCGCCTCTTTGTTCAGGCCCGTCACGTAGGCCAGGCTGTTGTTGAACTCCAGCCCCGGCGCCATCTTCGGATGCAGATTGACGGTGGCCTCGGCGCCGTAGAGCCGGGCCCGGCCCTGCTGGTACTGGTAGGTAGCGTTGCCGGGTACCAGCACCACGGGCTGGCCGTCGGGGCCGGTCAGGCGGGCCTGGTAGATGTAGTTGGTCAGGTGGTTGTTGAACCCGCTCACGCTGATTTCCGCGTCGGGCAGGTAGACGCTCAGGCCCAGGTCTTCCTGCAGGCTGAATTCGGGGCCGAAGCTGCGGTTGCCCAGGTACACGATGTGGGCGCCGGGGTCGAGGCCGTTGGAGCCCACCTCCGTGATGTTGGGTGCCCGGTAGCCGCGCGCCACGTTGGCCCGCAGCAGCAGCTTCTCGGAAAGGTTGTAGGCCGCCCCGGCGCTGGCCGAAATGCCGTGGTAGCGGGTTCGAAAATCGGCGAACTGGGGCGCCGGCCCGCCGCTGACGGCGCGGCCCCGGCGGGCAAAGCCCGTCGTCGGGTCGGTTTCCACGAAGAAATCCGGCCAGCTCAGCGTCCGTCCGTCGTAGCGCAGGCCCCCGGACAGGTCCAGCTTGCCGAAGGTGCGCTTCACGAACAGGTAGCCGCCGGCATCAAAGAGCGTGTAGTCCGGAATGGGAAAGTCGGTGGCGTCGCGGTTGGTGTTGCGCTGGTGCATGCCGTTCACGCCCAGCGTCGTTTCCAGCCCGTGCCAGGTGGGGGCGGCGTAGCGCAGGTCGTAGTTGGTCGTGGTGAGGGCCACAAACAAGCCCGCCTGCGCCGGGGCCGTGGGGTGGTTGTACTCGCGGCGCACGTTCTGCTGCGCGCCCAGCAGCACGTTCAGCTCCCCGCTCCCCAGGCGCAGCCGGGTCCGGCTGAGCAGGCGGTAGTGCTGAATGTGCTGGTGCAGGGGATTGATGCGGTAGGTAGCCAGCTCGGCCGCCGGCACCGGGGGCCGCCGCTTGATGTCGTCCGGGCCGCCTTCGAAAACCTGCCGGGTAAACCGGCGCGTCAGCGAGTCGCGGCTGCCGTCGGGAATTTCCTGGAAGTTGTCGTACAGGGTGGCGTACACGTGCGTGGCACCCCAGGACTTCTCCACGCCCGCCATGGTGGTCAGGTTCAGCTCCCGAAAGGCGGTGCCGAATACCCGGCCGTCCACGGCGTTGCGGTAGGCCTGGGCCAGCCGGTAAGAGCCCCGGGCCGCCGTCTGCCAGCCGTGCTGGTGGTAGCGCAGCCCCAGCGACGTGCCGAGCAGGTTGTTGTTGGTCTGGTACTCACTCAGCGCGTCGCCCCGGAGCTGGCCGGCCGGCCCGTCGGGCAGGCGGGGCAGCATGTTGATGACCCCGGCCACGGCATCCGAGCCGTAGACCAGGCTGGCCGGGCCCTTCACCACTTCAATCCGCTCGATGTCATACTGGTCGATTTCGATGCCGTGCTCGTCGCCCCACTGCTGGCCTTCCTGGCGCAGGCCGTTGTAGAGCGTCAGTACCCGGTTGTAGCCCAGCCCACGAATGAAGGGCTTGGAAATGTTGGGGCCGGTGGTTACCGCACTCAGTCCGGGCACGCCCTTCACGGCCGCATCAATCACGTTGCCGCTGCCGTTGAGGTTGATTTCGCGGCGGCTCAGCACGGCCACTGGCACCGGGCTGCGGCGGATTTCGGTGGCCCGCGACATGCCCGTAACCACTACTTCCTGCAGGCTGGCCGCCGCAGGCTGCAGCGTGATGTTGACGACAACGGCTTTTTCGGGCCGGAGCGTCACGGTCACACTGCGGGTAGCGAAGCCCACAAAGGAGAAAACCAGCTCGTGCCGGCCAGCCGTGGCCGCCAGCTCATATTCTCCCGCCGCATTGGTAGCCGCTCCGAGCGTGGTGCCGGCCAGGGCCACGCTCACCAGCTCCAGGGGGTGGCCGGCCGCCACCACCCGCCCCCGCACCAGGGCCGATTGGGCCCGGCCGGGCGTGCCGGCCAGCCAAGCGCCCAGTAGCAGAAAGAGGAATAATCCCCGGGTAGTCAATTGTATCATCTTGATTTGAGAGGCGTTTAAAATTATTTTTAGGCAAGCCTAAAAGCATTGCCCCAAAAAAAGCGCAACGGCCGGGCAGCCGCTGCGCAGATTCTTGTCTAGGCGAAGAAAGTTTTGAAGAGCAAATAGGCGTTGAGCACAATGATGATTCCCGACACGAGCCAGGCTACGCCCTGGATCAGCGGCCGGTTGGTGAAAACGCCCATCTTGGCCCGGTCGCCGGTAAACATAATCAGCGGCACCACGGCAAAGCTCAGCTGCAGGGACAGAATCACCTGGCTCAGTATGAGCAGGTCGGAGGTACCTTTCTCCCCGTACAGCCACGCAATGATAAAGGCCGGCACCACGGCAATGCCGCGGGTAATCAGGCGCCGCAGCCAGGGCCGCAGCTTCAGATGCAGGAAGCCTTCCATCACAATCTGCCCGGCCAGCGTACCGGTAAGGGTGGAGTTCTGGCCCGAGGCCAGCAGGGCAATGGCGAAAAATGTACTGGCCGCCCCCGCTCCCAGCACCGGCGCCAGCAGCTTGTGCGCGTCGCCGATATCGGCCACGTCGAACAGGCCGTTGCGGTGGAAGGCCGCGGCCGCCGTTACCAGGATGGCCGCATTCACGAAAAAAGCCAGAAACAGCGCCACGGTCGAGTCGATGGTGGCAAACTTGATGGCCATGCGCTTACCGCTTTCGGTCTGCTCAATGGCCCGGGTCTGGACGATGCTGGAGTGCAGATACAGGTTGTGCGGCATCACCGTAGCGCCCAGAATGCCGATGGCAATGTAGAGCATGCCCGGGTTGGTAACCACGGCCGGCTGGGGCACCAGGCCGTGCAGAATGCCGAAGTAGTCGGGGTTCGAAACGATGATTTCATACACGAAGCACCCAAAAATTATCACCGTCAGCCCCGCCACAATGCTTTCGATAATGCGAAAGCCGCGGCTCTGGAACAGCAGCACCACGAATACATCCAGGATGGTAAGGCTGACTCCCCAGGTGAGCGGCAGGCCAAAGAGCAGGTTCAGGGCAATGGCCGAGCCGATAACCTCGGCCAGGTCGCAGGCCGCAATGGCAATTTCGCAGAGCACCCAGAGCACCATCGACACGGGCCGCGAGAAATGGTCGCGGCAGGCCTGGGCCAGGTCGCGGCCCGTCACGATGCCCAGCTTGGCGGCCAGGTGCTGGAGCAGCATGGCAAACAAGTTGGAGATGAGCACCACCGACAGCAGCGTGTAGCCGTAGCGGGCTCCGCCCGCAATATCGGTGGCCCAGTTGCCGGGGTCCATGTAGCCGACGGCCACCATCAGCCCGGGCCCCCAGAAGGCCATCAGCTTGCGCCAGAACGAGGCACTGGCCGCCGGCACCTTGATGCTGGCATAGACCTCACTGAGCGAGGGAGCATGCCGCGGCTGCCGCCAGCCCGGTTCGACCGGCGGTGGGGTAGCAGGAGCTTGCGTAACGGTAGGCATGAGCAGGGGAGAAGGAGTCTTCACAAAGGAAAGCAAATTTAGGGTAGTCTAAATATATTTTTAAACTAACGGAAATACCGTTTCCCCGGCAAAAGGTTTCCGTTTGTGCCGCGCTGTTTTTTTTTGCCGGACTTTTACGGGCTTTTGCCGCCTGCCACCACCATCATGACTGCTACCAAAACCAAGAACCGTCTCGCCCTTCTTTCCCTGGTGGTCAGCATCGGCCTGGTGGCCATCAAATTCTGGGCGTACTACCTGACTCGGTCGCAGGCGGTACTCACGGACGCGCTGGAGTCGATTATCAACGTTTTTACCAGCGGCTTCGCCCTCTACAGCATCTACCTATCGAGCCTGCCCAAGGACGAAAACCACCCGTACGGCCACGGCAAGATTGAATACCTGTCCATCGGCTTCGAGGGCGCCCTGATTCTGACGGCCGGCGTGTACATCTTCTACAGCGCCATCATTGCCATCCTGCACCCGCACCCCGTGGGTCGGCTCGATACGGGCATGGTGCTGCTGGGCCTGACGGCCCTCATTAATCTGGGGGTGGGATTTTTGCTGCTGCGCACGGGCCGGCGGCTGAACTCCGTGGCGCTGGTCGGCGACGGGCAGCACCTGTACCTGGATGCGCTGAGCACCCTGGTTTCGTGCCTGGCCCTGGTGCTGGTGCTCGTGACGGGCAACGTGCTGTTTGATGCCGGAGCCGCCCTGATCCTGGGCATTTTCATCGTCGTCAACGGCTTCCGCATGGTGCGCCGCTCCGTTTCGGGGCTGATGGACGAGTCGGACGTAGCTACGGTCGAGCAGGTAATTGCCGAGCTGCAGCAGCAGCGCCGGCCCGCCTGGATCGACGTGCACAACCTGCGCGTGCTGCGCTACGGCGCCAACCTGCACATCGACTGCCACATGCAGATGCCGTATTATTTCAGCCTGGAGGAAACCCACAACGAGCTGAATGCTATTGAAGGCGTGATTAAAAGCCGCTTCGATGTGGAGGTGGAAATGTTCGTGCACGCCGACCCCTGCACGTTTGCCGCCTGCTCGCTGTGCTGCATGCCCGACTGCCCGGTGCGGCAGCACGCCTTCAGCCACGAGCTGAACTGGACGGTGACCAACGCCGTGAAAAATGAGCGGCACCGCTTGCCGGAAGTCTGAAGTGAGCCACCGCCAGGTTCGTAGGTTTGGAGGCAGACACAAAAAAAGCGCGGCCCCGGAAGGCCGCGCTTTTTTGTGAAAGGGCAGGAAGCTTATCGGTTCAGCTCAACCCAGCCTTTGGAAGTAGTGCCGTTTTTGTCGGTCATGAGGTAGTAGTACACGCCGTCGGGCTGCTCGGCGCCGTCCCATTCGTTACGGTAGTTTTCGTACTGCTTGATGAGGCGGCCCCAGCGGTTGAAGATCTGCACCTTGCCGGCGCCGGCGCCTTCGGCCGACAGCACGAACGTATCGTTGAGCTGGTCGCCGTTGGGCGTAAACACGTTTGGCACGACCAGATCAGGCGCTACGACGGTCTGCACCTTGGTTAGCGTGGCGCACTGGGTGGTGCCGGCCATGTTGGAAATGCGCAGGATGATGCGGTAGGTGCCGGGGCCTTCGTCGAAGGTTTGCTCACCCGGATTGAAGCGGTTGGAGAAAGTTACCTCCGTCGAGTCCGACACCGGGTTGCCCCGGCCGTCCCGGACGCGCTTGTACGACCAGATGTAGGTGTCGATGTTTTTGGTGTCAACTGAGGTGTTGGTTATCGTGAAAGCGCGCTTTGGCAGGTTTGGTCCGCCGACCTGGGCCAGTGCCCGTCCCGTCACGGTGAAGTTGACGGTGATGGCCGGCCGAACCCGGACCAGCACGGAAGCCGTGTCGAAGCAGGTGATGGTCGGCGACTGGCGGAAGTCCAACCCCACGATGCGCACCTTGTAGCGCGTGGTGACGGTTGGGCGCACACTGGCCGTCTGCTTGGCGGTGTCGGCCAGGTTAAAGCCGGGTGCCGGCGTCCAGCGGTACCCGTATCTGGCCACCTGCTGACCGACGGAATCGGGCCGGGCCGGGTCCGCCTTGAGGCTGACGGCGCTGCCTTCGCAGATAATCGGGCTGGCCGCCGACGCAACCACCTTGGCAAAGTTGCCCTTGGCAATTTTCAGCACGATAGTCCGGTAAGTCACCCCTTTTGTCGGGCAGCCGTTGTCCTCGATCTTCACCGGAATGCGGAACGTGCGGCCAGTAAAAGCCACGTCGGGGCGGATGCGCAGGATGCCGTAGGGAGTTTTGGTTTCATTGCCCAGCAGCTGAAACGTAGCCACGTCCTCGGGCAGATACGTTGGCTTCTGCGGGGTGGGCACCTGCGGATCCAGCTCCGGATACGTCACCTTGATCAGGTCGGTAGGATTCGGGTCGCTGAATTTCAGCCGCACTTCGGTGTAGTTGCAGGTATAGGCCGTAATGAAGGTCGAGTCACGGGAATTTACAATCTGCACCCCGGTCTTGGGGCCACCGGTAGCCAGCGGCGGGCCCGGAATCAGGTTGGTGCCGCAGTCGATAACTACAACCAGCATGTCGCGGCGCACTGAGCCCACTTTGTAGGCCGTCAGAACGCCACTGGCATTTCTGATGCGGCGCCACTCCGTTACCTTGCCCACTACGGCATACTTGTTCTTGGCTTGCTGCGCCGTCGTGTTGCCCGGCGTAAACAGGGCCGGAGTGAACGTCATCGTCCCCAGGGTAGGGCTGAAGGCAAACGTGGGGACGGCAGTCCGGACCTGCGGGCAGGCCGGGCCGGTAAACGAATAGGAGGGCAGCGGAAAGGTGGGAGTATAAACGCCGGTGGCATTCGGACCCAGATCGGCTACGCAGACGGGCGGACCTTCTGAAACCAGGATAAAGCGGGTGGAGGTGTAGCTGTCGTAGTTAAGCGACTCATTGCAGCCGCCCAGGGGTGTTTCCAGGCTGTATACCAGCGAGTCACCGTCGGGCTCCGTGGTGGCGAATGACAGCTGCGTGTCCTGCTTCCAGCACACGAACGGAGTAGCGGCGTTCAGCTGATCGTACTGGGGGGAAGTGTTCTGGATGATCTGCCCACCCACAAGGTTATTGAGCTTAGCCTCAAAGTACATGTCCTCAAAACTGGAATTAACCACGTTGCCCACGTCGGGGCGGGCATTGATGGCTACGCTCAGGGTCCATTCGGCTGCTGGGGGCAGCGTCACGGTGGCCTCAAAGATGCCGGTTTCGTAGTTCGTGGCCTTGCCTGACCCACAGGGGCTGGGGCCGCCGGGGAAGTTGGCGCAATAGGGGTCCCCGATCTTCTGGGTGCCGGGCACGAGGAGCATCCGTATTTTGGGCCAGGGACCCCCGGAACAGCCCGTGGTACGGTACTCCAGGTCCGGCGTGATGCCTGAAAATGCAACGCCACTGCAGTCACGGAAAACGGTCAGCTGGACTTTGTACTGGTTGTTGCCCATGGCCAGGTAGGTGAGCTGGCCACCCTGCATGTGCGAAGCCTGCGCGCTTTGCATCCCTGCTAACGACAGACACCAGGCAAAGAGCAGCAGGTAGGTAGCTTGTAAAGTTTTCTTCATGCGCTGAGAAGATTTTGATGGAGGAATAAGGAGCGGGTGGTGGGAAAACGTAGCCGTAATATATAAATGTTTCGGCTTCTTTAAATCAAATAATCCTAATCTCTCGCCTTAGATGCTTATCCGGTAGGCTCAATAGTAATGAAAGAAAAATCTAAGTTTTATAAGAATACTTCCATAAGTGACGGCAGATCGATAGCTTTAGGAGCCTGCTATCTTACCCACCCGTGCTTGGTGTCCGGCACCGGCACTTCTTGGGCTGGCAGGTTCCTCTCCGTGCCTTTTTTTCACCTTTTACCAGTTGGTTTCCCGATGAAAAAACCTTTACCCAGATTTTTTGAGCGCGCTTACCCCCTTCTTGGTGGGGGCATCACGCCCTGGCGGGTCACTGCCCTGCTGCTGGTAAGCCTGTGGTTCGGCCTACTCCAGCCGGCTGCCGCCCAGGTCGACACCTATACCCTGTCGGCCCGCCAAGACAGCTTCGCGCCGCTCAGCGGGGCCACGGTAGTACCGGGCATGACCGCCGACTTCTTCTTGTCGCCGTCGATTCCGCTGGGCTTCACCTTTGTGGTCGATGGCGCTCCGTACAGCAGCGTCAAGGCTTCGTCAGATGGCTACCTGACCTTTGGTACGGCCACCGGCTCCACCGGCGGCAACGCGCTGGCTACCACGGCCGCGGCCAACCGGCCCCTGGTAGCCCCGCTTTGGGATGACCTGGATGGCCGCCCGGCCGGCGCTACCGCTACCGGCTCCTACCTGGTAGAGGGCACTGCTCCAAACCGCGTCTTCACCTTCGAATGGCTGAACTGGGAGTGGAATTACGCCGCGGCCGGTGCCGTCATCTCCTTTCAGGCCAAGCTGTACGAGGGTACCAACAAAGTGGAGTTCTTCTACCGTGGCGAGGCATCCCCCGTCAACTCGGCAACGGCTTCCATTGGCATTGCCGGCACCGGCACCGGCGCCGGTTCTTACCTGTCGCTGAACAACACCACGGCGGCCCCGACGGCCAGCTCCACTACCGAGACCACCAACCTGAACACCAAGCCCGCTACCGGCCAGGTGTACAGCTTCACGCCGGCGGCCCCCGCGGCCTGCCCGGCGCCCCGCAATCTGGCGGCCACCAACCTCACCGCTGCTACTGCCGACCTGGTCTGGACGGTGGCCGGCGGGGGCGGCTCCTTCCGGATAGAATATGGCCCCCAGGGCTTTGTGCTGGGCCAGGGCACTGTCGTTACGTCGACTACGCCCGCCACTACCCTGAGCGGCCTGACGGCCAGCACCCAGTACCAGTTCTACGTCGCGCAGGTATGCGGCGGCGCCAACGGCAACAGCACCACCAGCGGCCCGGTTTCGTTCACCACGCGCGCACCGGCCCCGGCCAACGATGCCTGCGCCAGCGCCGTGACGCTCACCCCCGGCGCTTTGCTGGCCACGTGCAGCGCGGCCACGAACGGCACCGTGGAAGGCGCTACTGCTACGGTAGGCCTGGCGACTCCCGTCGGGACGGCTGACGACGACGTGTGGTACCAGTTTGTGGCTACCTCTACGGCCCACACCGTAACGCTGACCGGCACCGGCGACTACGTTCAGCAGCTGTTCGCCGGCGCCTGCGGCAGCTTATCGTCGCTGGGGTTCTCTGACCCGAACGTACGAGTCTATAATGGGCTGACGGCCGGTACTACGTATTATGTGCGGGTATATTCCTATTCGGCCACGCTGCCATCGAGCGCGGCGGCCGCTTTCACCATCTGCGTTACTACGCCGACGCCCCCACCGCCCCCCGCCGTCAATGACGAGCCGTGCAACGCTATCAACGTGCCGGTGGCCGCCGGCTGTACCTCGCCCGTCCAGGGCACCAACGTCAACGCTACTACCACGGCCGCCAACGGCTACACCAACCCCGGCTCCGGCTGCGGCATTGCTGTCAGTCCGCTGGACGTGTGGTACAAGTTTACCACCGCCGCCAGCGGAGCTGGCAGCACGGCCGTGTCGGTAATTGTCAGCGGTAACCCGGCCGGCTTGGTGCGGGTGTTTTCTGCTGCTGCCTGTACCGGTCCGTTTACGCAAGTGGGGTGTAAGGCCGGTACGGCCAGCAATACTTCGGCTGGCACTCTGGAGCTGGGCACCCTGACGGCGAATACCACCTATTACGTGTTCGTCTCGGGCTACGGCTCGGGTGATGTGACGGGGCCTTTCACCATCTGCGTGACGCCGCCGGCGGCTTGCCCCGCCCCAAGTGCCCTCACCGTTTCTGGCCTGACGGCCACCAGCGCCACGCTGAACTGGGTGGTGACGGGTGGTGGTACGGGTCCGTTCACGGTCAACTACGGCCTGGCGGGCTTTACGCCCGGCACCCAGGGTACCACCACCACGACCACGACCACGTCGCTGACGCTGACCAACCTGACTCCGGGGACCAACTACCAGTTCTACGTCACCCAGAACTGCGGCGGCACCGCGGGCAACAGTATCCGGACAGGTCCGGCCGCTTTCTCAACAACGGCCCTGCCGCCGGTAAACGACGAGTGTGCCGCGGCCACCGCGCTGCCCGTGCCGCTCGGAGCCAGCTGTGTTAATTCATTGATTGCTACCAACGTGGGGGCCACCGGCTCGACCGGCGTGCCGGACCCGGGCTGCAGCAGCTACGACGGCGGCGACGTGTGGTACGTGCTGACTGTACCGGCCAACGGCATCGTTATCATCGAAACCGATTCGGTGAGCGGCAGCCCGGTTACCGATACCGGCATTGCCGTGTACAGCGGCAGCTGCGGCTCCCTCACACTGGTAGGCTGCGACGATGACAGCTCGCCAAACGGGTTCTTTTCGCGCCTGCAGGTAAGCGGCCGCCCCGGGGGCGAAACGCTGTATGTGCGCGCCTTCGAGTACGGCAACAACGCCTTCGGTCGCTTCAGGATCTGCGCCCGTACGCCGTCGCCCTGCCCCGAGCCGGCAGCCCTGACGGCCACGGCCATCACGGCCACTTCGGCCACGCTGGGCTGGACCACGCCGGGCGGCGGCGGCACGTTCACGGTAGAGTACGGCCCAGCGGGCTTCGTGCTGGGCCAGGGTACTGTCGTGCCCGGCGTCACGGGTACCAGCCTGCAGGTAACGGGCCTGACGGCTACTACGGCGTATCAGTTCTACGTCACGCAGAACTGCGGCGGCACCACGGGCAGCAGCACTCCGGTAGGTCCGTTTACCTTTTCTACTACTCCGGTCAATGATAACCCGAGCGGCGCTATTGCCCTGACCCTGGTAGCGGAATGTACCGCTCCGCAGGCAGGCACCAACGGCGGCGCCAGCACCACTACGCCTTCAGGCTATGCCAACCCGGGTACGGGCTGCGGGACGACCTCGACCCCCCGGGACGTGTGGTTCCGCTTTACGACGCTGGCCTCGGGCCGGGGCTCGCGCGAGGCCACGCTGACGGCCGTCGGCGCGCCGGCCAGCCTGGTGCGCGTGTTCTCGGCGGCTTCGGCCGCGGGGCCCTTCACGCAGGTGGGCTGCACGGCTTCGGCCTCGGCCGGCACGGCCACCCCGGCCCTGACGCTGAGCACGCTGCTGCCCAGCACGACCTACTACGTGATGGTGGCCAACGCGCGCACGACCGATCTGCAGGGCGCCTTTACCCTCTGCCTGACGGCGCCCAGCGACTGTCCCCTGCCCGTGGGGCTGAGCACGACGAGCGTGGGGGCGACGACGGCCGCCGTGAGCTGGTCGGTGAATGCGAGTACGCCCAGTGGGCCGTTTGAGCTCGAGTACGGGCTGCAGGGCTTTGTGCTGGGGCAGGGCACCCGGGTGACGGGTATCCTGACGACGAGCTACACGCTGACGGGCCTGACGGCAGATCGGGACTACTGCTTCTACGTGCGCCAGAACTGCGGGCCCGTCAGCGGCAGCAGCGCTTTCAGCGCCGTGAGCTGCTTCCGCACGGCCCTGGCCCCCGCCACCAACGACGAGCCCTGCACGGCACTTGTCTTGCCGGCCTCGGGCCCGCCGCTGGCAGCCAATAACCTGGGCGCTACCACGACGGTACCCAATGGCTACGTCAATCCGGGCTGCACCACTTCCAACAACCCCAAGGACGTCTGGTTTACCATGACTACCCCGACCGGCTCGGGTCCGACCACCGGGGCCTTCACCACCACGGGTAATGCTGCCGGACAAGTACGCATCTTCTCGGCCGCGAGCTGTTCGGGACCATTTACCCAGCTGATCTGCCGGGCCAGTCCGGGCAACAACCAGACGGTAGGTACTTTCATGGCCCCCGGCATGCTGCCCAATACTACTTATTACATCATGGTGGCCGGCTACGGCTCCAACGATGTGCCGGGCTCATTCACGCTGGGTGCTTCGTTCATTACGGCCACCCGGGCGGAGCTGCCGGGCGGGGTGGTGAGCGTGTATCCCAACCCGAGCCACACGGGCCAGGTAACGCTGCAACTGCGCGGTGCGCCGCCGGTAAGCGTGGTGACGGCTGTGCTCTTCAACAGCCTGGGTCAGGCCGTACGCACGCAGACGCTGGCCGTAGCCGGCGGGGCCGTGGAGGCGCCGCTGGCCGTGCAGGGCCTGGCCCGCGGTGTGTACACGCTGCGCCTGCGCGTGGGCGAGTTCACCATCACCCGTAAAGTCGTGCTCGACTAGCGGCTTGTAGCCAAACCGGCACCAATGCAAAAAGAGGGCAGCGCCGAAGCGCTGCCCTCTTTTTGCATTGGTGCCGGTTGAGGCAGGCTGATTATTCTACCACCAGACGCTGGGTGTACTGCCGGGTTCCGACCTGCGTGCGCACAACGTACAGCCCGGGGCGCAGGCCGGCCAGGTTCAGCGCCATGCTGGTCTGCCCCGCGGCAAAGCGTCCGGTGGCCGCCAGCCGGCCCACGGCATCGTACACCTGCGCGGTGGCTGCTTTCGTGGGGGCCGCTGGCAGCTCGACGGTTACGGTGTGGTGCGCCGGGTTGGGCCAGAGCCGGAGCGGGGCCGCGGCTTGGGTGGCGGCGGCAGAAGTAGGCTGGTAAGCCCGGTTTTCCAATACCAGAATCTGGTCATTCTGGTTGCTGGTCGAGACGTAGATGCGGCCCTGAGGCGAAATGCACACCGCCCGCAGCCGCCCAAAGCTGTTCAGGTAATCAGCCTGCGCGATAATGGCGTCGCCAGCAGGGTTGAGCTTGAGCTGCACCAGCTTGGAGGCTTTAAGCGTTGCCATCAGCAGGCTGTTTTGCCACTCCGGAATAGCGGGGGAGTTGTAGTAAGTCAGCCCTGCCACGGCCAGCGTCGGCGTCCAGATGACCAGGGGCTCCCGCACGTTGTTGGTGGTGCAGAATGCCTGCTCGGCGGGCAGGTTGCAGTAGCCTTCCACGTTTGGCCAGCCGTAGTTGCGGCCCGGCTCAATCAGGTTCACCTCGTCGTCGTTATTGGGGCCGTGCTCCGAGCTGTACAGCTTGCCGTTGGCGGCCAGCACCAGTCCCTGCGGATTGCGGTGGCCGAGCGTGTAGAGGCGGCTGCCCGGAATGGGGTTGTTGGCCGGAATGGTGCCGTCCAGGTTCAGGCGCAGGATCTTGCCGTTGAGCGAAGCCGGGTTCTGCGCTTCCGATGCCATCTGCGCGTCGCCGGTAGTCATGAGCAGGGTCCGGTCGGGCAAAATCAGCAGGCGGGAGCCGCTGTGGGTGGCCGCCGCGTTGATGCCGTCGAGCAGAATCAGGGGGCTGCTCAGCACGCCGCCGGCGTAGGTGTAGCGCACCAGCTTTTCCCGCAGGGCAGACCCCTGAAAGTAGTTGTAGACCACGTACAGGTAGGGCGCGGTGGCAAAGTCGGGGTGCAGGACCATGCCCAGCAGCCCACTCTCGCCCACCGGCGCCGCATCGGGCAGCGTGAGCAGGGGCAACACCTGGCCTGTAGTCGGGTTTACGCGGCTGATGCGGCCGCCGCGCTCCGTCATCCAGATGAAATTGTCGGGCCCCCAGACCAGCTCCCAGGGAATGGCCAGGTTGGTGGCCAGCGGCGTCACCGAAACGGTGGTGGCTCCTACCTGAAACGTGGTGGTCTGGGCCGCGGCCGGGGCGCTCAGGCCAAGGGCGGCCAGAAAGAGGGCAGGCGTAAAATATTTCATAACGAGCCGGTTAGGGGTGCAAAGAGTCTGAGTAGGCTAACGAAAAAAAGCGCCGTTCGGATGCTGACGTTCCCGCCTGAGCGCGGCGGCGGCGGGCGGCAGGGGGGAATAAAAGTATTTCTGCCAGCTTTGGCCTTCGAAGATGCACCTTTTCCGCCCGCCCGTCATGGCCTCCGACTCCCCCAACTCCCCGGGATTTACCCTCAGCACCGACCCCGCCCGCCTCGACGTGGGCGCGATTCACGCCTACCTGGCGCAGGAGTCGTACTGGGCGAAGGGCATTCCGCTCGCCACTCTGCAGCGTGCCATCGACCACTCGCTCAACTTCGGGCTGTATGCGCCCGACGGCCGGCTGGCGGGCTTTGCGCGCATCGTGACGGATACGGCCACGTTTGCCTGGCTCTGCGACGTGTTCGTGCTGCCCGAGTTTCGGGGCCGGGGGCTGTCGAAGTGGCTGATGGCGCAGGTGTGGGCCCACCCGGATCTGCAGGGGCTGCGCCGCCGCATCCTGGCCACGCTCGATGCGCACGGCCTGTACACGCAGTTCGGGTTTGCCCCGCTGGCGGCCCCCGACCGGTTTCTGGAAATCCGCCAGCCGAATCCCTACGGGGCCGAGACGGCCAACTGACGCGACGCCTCACGCCCGGCAAAGCCTGCAACGCCGGGCCGCGACCTGCCGTCCTTGCCCGGCCGGGCACTGCCCGGCGTTTTGTTCTTCCTTTTTCTTCTGCTGATGCGCCTTTCCTCTTTTGTGCGGCTGCTGCCGTGGCTGCTGCCGGTTTCTGCCGCCGTCGCTCAAACCAAACCAGTGACTTCCGCCGCGCCGCTGGGCGCGCTGACGGTAGAGAAAATCATGCGCGACCCGGCGCAGTGGCTGGGCACGTCGCCCGGCAGCGTGGCCTGGAGCGAGGACGGCAAGCGCATCTACTTCACCTGGAACCCCGAAAAAGCCCGCCGCGACTCGCTGTACGTGGTGGCCCCCACCGGGGGCACGCCCCGCAAGGTGAGCCTGACCGAGCAGCGCGCCCTGCCCGCCACCACGGGCGAATACGACCGGCCCTACGCCCGCAAGGTGTACGAGAAAAACGGCGACATCTTCCTGCTCGACCTCAAAACCGGCCGCCCGTGCCGCCTGACCAATACCGCCGACCGCGAAACCGACCCCGCCTTTGCCCTGCAGGGCCAGCTGATCAGCTACACCCGGGCCAACAACCTCTACACCTGGAACCCGGGCACCGGCGAAACGGTGCAGCGCACCGATTTCCGCCGCGGCACCCGCCCCGCCGGCACCCAGCCCACCGACCAGTCGGAGAAGTTTTTGCGGGCCCAGCAGCTGGCCCTGTTTGAGGTTATCCGGCACAAGGAGCAGGATGCGCGGGCGCGGGCGCAGGCCCAGAAAGCTTTGGCCCGGCTCGGTCCCAAGCCGATTTATCTGGGCACCAAGACGGTGGAAAGCATCCAGCTGAGCCCCGACGGCCGCTACGTAACCTACCGGCTGGTGCAGGAGCCGGCCACCGAGAAGAAAGCCATTGTGCCCAATTTCGTGACGGCCTCGGGCTTTACCGAAGATATTTCGACCCGCAATAAAGTGGGGGCCCCGCAAACGGCCTACGAGCTGGGGCTCTACGACATCGGGCGCGACACCACCTTCAGCCTGGGCTACCAGGATCTGAAGGGCCTGGATGAGCAGCCCGCCTACCGCAAAGAGTACCAGCTCCGGCCCACCGCGCCCGCCCCGGCCGATTCGGTGAAAAAAGCGTCGGCGGCCGCCAAGGGAAAGCCGGCCACCGAGCTGCGCCGGGTGGTGCCCTACGGCCCGTTCTGGTCGACCGACGGGCAGCGCGCCTTTCTGGTGGTGCGCTCCGCCGACAACAAGGACCGCTGGCTCGTGAGCTTCGACCCGGCCACGCAGAAAATCGGGCTGCTCGACCGGCAGCACGACGACGCCTGGATCAACGGCCCCGGCATCGGCTACGACCAGGGCAACGTGGGCTGGATGCCCGACTCGCGCCAGGTGTGGTTTCAGAGCGAGGAAACCGGCTACTCCCACCTGTATGCCGTGGACGTGACGACGGGGCGGAAAAAGGCGCTGACCAGCGGTAATTTCGAAATCCAGAAGGCCCAGCTCAGCCGCGACAAGAAAACCTGGTTTCTCACCGCCAACGCCTCTCACCCCGGCGAGCAGCACTTCTACCACATGCGCCTCGACGGCGGCCCGCTGATCCAGATTACCAGCCGCGTCGGGGGCAACGAGGTGACCGTGTCGCCGGACGAGAAGACGCTGGCCGTGCGCTACAGCTCCGCCACCAAACCCTGGGAGCTGTACGTGCTCGACAACAAGGTAAACGGCACCGGCCGCCCCATGCGGCAGCTCACCCACAGCACCACGCCCGAGTTTGAAAGCTACCCGTGGCGGGAGCCCGAAATAATCACCATCAAGGCCCGCGACGGCGCCGACGTGTACGCCCGCCTGTACCGGCCCGCCAACGCCGCCGCCCAGGGCCCGGCCGTGATATTCGTGCACGGCGCGGGCTACCTGCAAAACGCCCACAAGTGGTGGAGCCAGTACTCGCGCGAGTACATGTTCAACAACCTGCTGGTGGAAAAGGGCTACACCGTGCTCGACATCGACTACCGCGGCTCCAGCGGCTACGGCCGCGCCGTGCGTACGGGCATCTACCGGGCCATGGGTGGCAAAGACCTCACCGACCACGTGGACGGGGCCAAGCTGCTGGTGGACAAGTACGGCGTGAGTCCCCAGCGCATCGGCCTCTACGGCGGTTCCTACGGCGGCTTTATCACGCTCATGGCCATGTTTACCCAGCCCGACGTGTTCCGCGCCGGGGCCGCGCTGCGCTCCGTCACCGACTGGGCCCACTACAACCACGGCTACACCGACAACATTCTTAACGAGCCCTACAACGACTCGCTGGCTTACGTGCGCTCCTCGCCCATCTACTACGCCGACGGCCTGAAAGGGGCCCTGCTCATGTGCCACGGCATGGTCGATACCAACGTGCACTTCCAGGACATCGTGCGCCTGAGTCAGCGGCTGATTGAGCTGCACAAGGAAAACTGGGAGCTGGCCGTGTATCCGGTGGAAGACCACGGCTTCGTGGAGCCCAGCTCCTGGACCGATGAGTACAAGCGGATTCTGAAGCTGTTTGAAACCAATCTGAAGCCTCCGGCCGGAGCGGCCGGCAGCAGCGGCAACTGACAGGAGCAGTCCAGAAAGAAAGTCCGGTTCAGCGTCTGAGCCGGGCTTTTTCTAAGTTCGCGGCTATAGGATATTGGGGTGGGCGGCCGCAGCCTCCCCGACGGCCCAGCCGCCCCGTGGGATGAGCCGCTAAAAAGCGGATCGGAACGGAGAAAACCCGTATTGGAGCCAGAAAAATCCGGTCCTCACCCTATTTGGCAGTCGCCCCAAAAGCGGCCGCCGGCAGGGAGTACGGTAGTTGAAAGCCGGATTAACTTCCTTCGCCTTTTTCAGTTAGCTTTGCGACCCGCCCGGCGCGCTGGCGCGCTGAGCAGGGCCTTGTTTTACTGATTGCAGCTGTTATCCCGCACCCTGATGCCCTACCTGTTCACCTCAGAATCCGTTTCGGAAGGTCACCCCGATAAAGTAGCCGACCAGATTTCCGATGCCATCCTCGACGAATACCTCCGGCAGGACCCGGCCTCCAAAGTAGCCTGCGAAACCCTCGTTACCACCGACTTTGCGCTGGTCGCGGGCGAAATCAAGTCGACGGCCCACGTGGACGCCGAGCCGATCATCCGGGGCGTTATCAGCCGCATCGGCTACAACAAGCCGGAGTACCTGTTCAACGCCGATACCTGCGAGGTAATGAACCGCCTGCACGAGCAGTCCCCGGACATCAACCAGGGCGTGGAGCGCGCCAGCGACGAGGAGCAGGGTGCCGGCGACCAGGGCATGATGTTCGGCTACGCCACCAGGGAAACGGCCAACTACATGCCCCTGGCCCTCGACCTCTCGCACCGCCTGCTCGACGAGCTGGCCAAGATCCGCAAGCTGGGCCAGGAAATGACCTACCTGCGCCCCGACGCGAAAAGCCAGGTGACCATCCGCTACTCCGATGACAACAAGCCCGAGGGTATCGACACCATCGTGGTCAGCACCCAGCACGATGAGTTCGACGAGTCGGAAGAGAAGATGCTGGCCCGGATTTCGGACGACATCCGCCACATTCTGGTGCCCCGGGTGAAAGCCGGCCTCGACGCCGAAACCCAGCGCCTGTTCACCGACCAGATTACCTACCACATCAACCCGACCGGCAAGTTTGTCATCGGTGGCCCCCACGGCGACTCCGGCCTTACCGGCCGCAAGATTATCGTGGATACCTACGGCGGCAAAGGGGCGCACGGCGGCGGCGCCTTCTCCGGCAAGGACTCCAGCAAAGTAGACCGCTCGGCGGCCTACGCCACCCGCCACATTGCCAAAAACCTGGTAGCCGCCGGCGTGGCCGACCAGGCCCTGGTGCAGGTAGCCTACGCCATCGGCGTGGCCGAGCCCGTGGGCCTATACGTGACGACCTACGGCACCACCAAAGCCAAGGGCGCCAGCGGCGCGCTGCTCACCGACGGTGAAATCGGGGAGAAGGTGCACAAGCTGTTCGACATGCGCCCGTACGCCATCGTGCAGCGCTTCGGCCTGCGCAACCCCATCTTCGCCGAGTCGGCGGCCTACGGGCACATGGGCCGTCCTGCGGGCACCAAGGAAGTGAAAATGGGCAACGGCGAAACCAAGACGTTCGAAACCTTCACCTGGGAGAAGCTCGACTACGTGGACAAGATCAAAGCCGAGTTCAGCCTGTAAGCTGGTTTCGTCTTACACAGAAAAAGCGCCCTTCCGCATTGGAAGGGCGCTTTTTGCTTTATGGATCAGGCAGCCTTAATGGCTGGTTACTTTCTCTTTGTGCTTGGTAATCTGCCGGCGCAGGCTGTCGGCGGCCGCGTCGGTGGCGGCTTCGAACGAAGCGGCATCTTCCTGACTGAAGAGCGTGGTGCCGGGGATGAACAGCTTGATTTCGACGGTTTTGTTGTCGATACCGTCTTTGTTGTTCAGCTTCAGAATTACTTCGCCGTCGGTTACACGGTCGTAAAACGTTTCGAGCTTATCGAGGCGCTTCTGGATGAAGTCAAGTAGTTTTTGGTCGGCGTCAAAGTGTACCGAATGCATTTGTACTTTCATCGGTCGGAGGGGTTTTGGGGTAGAAAAAAGGAAAACTCAACTAACTCAGGCCTTGGGATGGGCCTTTTCAAATACGGCTTTCAGTTTGTCGATGGACAAGTGCGTGTACACCTGCGTGGCCGCCAGGTTGGCATGGCCGAGCAGCTCCTTGATGGCGTTCAGGTCCGCGCCCTTGTTGAGCAGGTGGGTGGCAAACGAGTGGCGCAGCACGTGGGGGTGCTGCTGGGAGGTAGCCGTCGTTATTTGCCCCAAATAGTGCTTCACGGTGCGATACACAAGCTTTTCGTAGAGAGGTTCAAGCTTATCTGTAACGAGCAGGGCGGCGCGGGCGTTGTCGGCGCTGCCAAATTCCGCCAGCTTCAGCGCTATATAGCGATCCAGCACTACCAGCAGCGTCGGGTTCAGCGGCACCAGCCGCTGCTTGTTGCCTTTGCCCGTCACGCGTACCGTGCGACCGCTCAGGCTCAGGTCGTCGTGGCGGATGCCGATAAGCTCGGACAGGCGAATGCCGGTGCCGTAGAGCAGCTCCAGAATCAGCTGGTCGCGGCGGCCGGGCAGCGTATCGGGGAAGTCGAAGGAGTTGAGCAGGCCGTTGAGCGAGTCCTCGGGTACGAAGTCGGGCAGCTTCTTGGTCACCTTAGGGGAGGTGATGCGCAGCATCGGGTTTTTGCCGATGACGTTGGTGCGCAGCAGAAACTTGTAGTAGGAGCGCAGGCAGGCAATCTTGCGGTTCACCGTGCGCGGGTCCAGGCTCTGCTGCATGAGCGTGACCACCCAGGAGCGGATCAGGGTATGGTCGGCCTGGGCCGGCTGGTCGAGCTCGTACGCGGTTTTGAGGTAGTCCGAAAACTGCCGCAGGTCGGTCTGGTACGAAAGCACGGTGTGCGGGCTGTAGCGCCGCTCAAACCGCAGATAGTCAAAAAACAATTCCATATGCTGAGCCCTTACGGCCGGGGCCGGATACCCAATGTAGGGAATAAAATCGAAAAGATAAGACGCGAAAAAACCGGCTGATTCGCTTGAAAAAGCAATTCAGCCGGTGGGCAATCTTCGCCGGGAGCTACAAGCTAGTAGTTCTCAGTAGCGTACATCGTCTGCTTGTAAACAGCTTTGATTTTCTGCTTACGCTTGGTGATGGAGGGCTTCTGGAAGAAAGTGCGGCGACGCAGTTCCTTCAGAACGCCGGTGCGCTCAAATTTCTTCTTGAAACGCTTCAGGGCACGGTCAACCGACTCGTTATCCTTAATCTGGACGATGATCATATGCTCAGTGAAATTGAAAACTTCTTCTTTTAGGGGTTGCAAAGGTAACAGGCTGTTCTATACCGCGCAAGTCCCTGGTTAGTTACCTGCTTATTTGAGCAGCGTACGGGCAATAACAAGCTTCTGAATCTCGGAAGTGCCTTCGCCAATGGTGCACAGCTTGGAGTCGCGGTAGTATTTCTCGGCCGGATAATCTTTCGTGTAGCCGTAGCCGCCGAAGATCTGCACGCCCTCGTTGGCGCAACGCACGCACACTTCGGAGGCGTACAGCTTGGCCATGGCCGACTCCTGGGTCACGTTCTGGCCGCGGTCCTTCATGTCGGCGGCGCGGTAGGTGAGCAGGCTGGCGGCTTCGATTTCGGTCGCCATGTCGGCCAGCTTGAAGCTGATGCCCTGGAAGCTCGAAATCGGCTTGTTGAACTGGTGGCGCTCCTGCGAGTACGCCAAAGCTGCTTCAAACGCGCCCTGGGCAATGCCCAACGATAAGGCCGCGATGGAAATCCGGCCGCCGTCGAGCACCTTCATCGACTGAATGAAGCCGTCGCCGACTTTGCCCAGAATATTTTCTTTCGGCACGCGGCAGTCGGTGAAGATCAGCTCCGTGGTTTCGGAGGCGCGCATGCCCAGCTTGTCTTCCTTGCGGCCGGCAGCGAAGCCTTCGGTAGGCTTTTCAATTACGAAGGCCGTCATGCCGTGCGAGTCGCCGACGTCGCCGGTGCGGGCAATAACGACGGCGATGTTGCTGCTCTTGCCGTGGGTGATAAAGTTCTTGGCGCCGTTGAGCACGTAAAAGTCACCGTCTTCCACGGCTACGGTGCGCATGTTGCCGGCGTCGGAGCCGGTGTTGGGCTCAGTCAGGCCCCAGGCCCCGATCCACTCGGCGCTGGCCAGCTTGGGCAGCCACTTGCGCTTCTGCTCCTCGGAGCCAAACTGCAGGATGTGGCCGGTACACAGAGAGTTGTGGGCCGCCATGCTCAGGCCAATGCTGCCGTCAATCTTGGACAGCTCGGCAATGGCCGTCACGTATTCCACGTAGCCGAAGCCGGCGCCGCCGTACTCCTGCGGCACCAGCACGCCCATCAGGCCCAGCTCCCCGAGCTTCTTAAACACCTCAATGGGAAACTCCTGGCTTTCGTCCCACTTCATCATGTCGGGCTTGATGTGGGTGGCGCCGAAGTCACGCACCATCTGGGCAATCATCGTTTGATTCTCGGTGGCTACTAATTCCATTGGGGAAACTGAGGTTGGGTGGGGAAGGAGAAGTTGGTTGGTCGAGGCAAACCAAGCCCGGCCTGGTTTGGGACTGCGAAAGTACGGGTTTGCCGGCAGAGAAGCCAGCCGCCCCCCGGCCCGCCAGGCCCCCGATTTTGAAAGGGCGCGCTAATTCGGTTACTTTGAAGGTTTTTTAGGAGAAAATACCCGGCATTTTGTCGGGTATTCCTATAGCTTTCGTCCTTGAATCCGGCTTTTCCAGCCTGCATGCAAAAAACTGACCTCCCCCGCCTGTTGCGCCTCTGGTTGCTGTGTCTACCCGTTGCGGTGCTGATTTGCTCCTGCGCTTCTTCCCGCTACTACCGCCAGAGTATCATGTTCCAGACCCCAACCGGGCAGGGCGTGGATACCATGAAGCTGCGGGCCGCCGTGAACCGCACCGCCCGCAACTACCTGATTCAGCCGAACGATTTTCTGCAGGTGCAGGTGTATACCAACAAAGGGGAGCGGATTCTGGATCCGAACGGGGAGCTGAAATTTGGTGCCCCGGGTA
Organism: Hymenobacter algoricola; assembly: GCF_039539525.1. NCBI lineage: Bacteria > Pseudomonadati > Bacteroidota > Cytophagia > Cytophagales > Hymenobacteraceae > Hymenobacter > Hymenobacter algoricola. The sequence goes on from NZ_BAABDH010000015.1 coordinate 131,086, forward strand.
GCCTTGGCAGTGGCAGCAACTCGGGCCGGCAGAGCCAGTCGGCTCAGGGCGGACAGGGCGGCTTGGGCGGGGGCGCTACCAGCACGCCGGCTCCCGCGACCAATGAGTTTCTGGTGCAGAGCAACGGCCGCGTAAAGCTGCCGATGGTGGATATGGTATCCGTGGCCGGCCTTTCGCTGCTACAGGCCGATAGTCTGCTGCAGACCCGCTACAGCGAGTACTACAAGGATGTGTTTGTGGCCACGCACGTGACCAACAACCGGGTGTTTGTGCTGGGCTCCCCCGGGGGGCGCATCATTCCGCTGGTCAACGATAACATGAACCTGCTGGAAGTGCTGGCCTCGGCCGGCGGGCTGACCGGCGGCGGCCTCGGCGGCGGGGGCGGTGGTGGTGGCGGCGGCATCAGCGGCGGCCGCTCCTACAACATCCGGCTGATCCGGGGTGATCTGAAAAACCCCCAGGTGCAGATTATCGACCTGTCGACCATCGACGGAATGCGCCGGGCTAATCTGCAGGTAGAGCCCAACGACGTTATTTACATCGAGCCGATAAACCGCCCGTTCTTCCAGGCACTAACTGATGCTGGTGCGGTGTTTGGCCTCGTGGGCGGAGTGGCCAGCCTGGTAACGACCATTTATTTGCTCAGGAACCTCAACTAGGTACCTGAGCTTCGCCTAGGAAGAGCGGGCTCTCGTATAGCCTTACGCCCTTGAATTAACATGCTAACGACGGAATGGCAGTAAACGAAAACGCGGAACTGGAAGACTTGATCCGCAATGCGGGCGGGGAAGCGGACGCCGATGGCGAAGAAGGCAGTGGGTTCGATATTGCAACGCTGCTGCTGGTAGCGCGCCGGAGCCTGATCTGGATAGTGCTGCTCATTGCGTTGGGCCTGACGGCTTCATGGCTGTTTTTGCGCTACACCAAGCCCGTCTACAAGTCGAGCTCCCTGCTCAAGATTGACGAAAAAACGGAGGCCGGCGCGCTGGGGCTGGGTTCGATAATGGGCCAGGGCGTGGAAGACCGCCAGAGCATGAACCAGCTGTCGGGCGAAGTCGAGCTGATCAAATCCAACATCATCTACCGCCGGCTCAAAGACTCGCTGGACCTGGACGTAAACTACTACGTGGAGGGCACGGTGCTGGAAAACGAATTATATGGCACTTCTCCCTTTAAGGTGGAGTACAATATTTCCGACGCGGGCCTGTACAACACCAAGTTCAACCTCGTCTTCAGCGGCCCGCAGAAGGTGCGGCTGAGCTACCTGTACGCGGGCCAGGAGCGCGGGGGAGAATATGCGCTGGGCCAACCCATTACCCTGCCCGGCATGACGTTGCGCATCATGGCCACGGCCCTGCTGACTGCGGAGGCCCAGGACAAGAAGTACCATTTCATCATCATCGACGATGGCGGCCTGAATACCTATCTGAGCACCAACCTGAGCGTGGACATCGTCAATGCCGATGCCAACACGATTCAGATCGGCTTCACCGATTTCAACCCGGCCAAGGCCCAGGACATCGTCAACAAGATTGACACGGTATACCTGCAGGAAAAGCTGGCTAAAAAGCAGCAGGCCACCGCCCAGACCCTGCAGTTCCTGGAAAAGACGCTGTCGGAAAATCACAATCAGCTGCAGACTGCCGAGGAAAATCTGCAGTCCTTCGTGCGCGACAACAAGACCTACGACGTGAAGGCCGACGTGTCGGCCATTACCGAGAAGCTGGCGTCTCAGGAAGAAAAGCGCCTGGAGCTCACCGAAAAGGCCCGCCTCCTGAGCGAGGTCACCCGCCTGGTAGAGCAGGAGCGGCTGGTAGCCAGTGAAACGGCCACCCTGGAGGAGAGCATTCCGGGCCTGGCCACGCTGAGCGACTCCCCGCTGACCGCGCAGCTCACCGAGCTGAACGAACTGCAGCAGAACCTGCGGCGCATGCTGCGCTCCTACACCCGCGCTACCGAAGCCGTGCAGCAGCAGGAGTCAGCCATCAGCTTCCTGAAAAACAGCGTGCGGCGTCAGCTGCAGCAAAACCGTAAGGGGCTGCAAACTCAGCTGAACCGCATGAACCAGCTGCAGGCGGAGTTCAACGCCGAGCTGCAGACCCTGCCCGAGAAAGAAACCGAGCTGGCCCGCCTGAAGCGCCCGTTCGAGCTGTATCAGAAAACCTATCTGATGCTGATGGACAAGATCGTGGAGTTCAACATGGCCAAGGCCGGCACCACGGCCGACTTCCAGATTCTGTCGCCGGCCAGCCGGCCCGGGGCCCCCATTTCGCCGGTGCGCCTGATGGTGTATTCCATCGGCCTGGCCACGGGCATTCTGCTGGGCCTGCTGCTGGTAGCCATGCGCTTCTTTATGCACAACACCGTGACCAACGTGCGGGAGCTGGAACACTCTACGTCGGCCTCCGTGCTGGGCGTGATTCCGACTTACGACAAGGAAAAGATGTCCGTGTCGCGACTGGTAGTGGATAAGAACCCGAAATCGGCTATTTCCGAGTCCATCCGCTCCATCCGCACCAACCTGGACTTTATCAGCTCGGCCAAGAAAAAGCGGCTGATATCCGTCACGTCCACCATTTCGGGGGAAGGCAAAACCTTCGTTACCGTGAATCTGGGCGGCATCATTGCTCTTTCCGGGCAGCGCGTGGTGATTCTGGACCTGGACATGCGCAAGCCGAAGGTGAACCTGGCTTTCGGCACCGAGAACGTGAAGGGCGTCAGCACCATTCTCATCGAGAAGCACACGGTGCTGGAGTGCATCCAGAACACGAGCATTCCCACGCTGGACTTTATTTCGGCCGGCCCCACGCCGCCCAACCCGTCGGAGCTGATTCTGAATCCCAAGTTCGATGCCATGCTCAGCGAGCTGTATGAGCACTACGATGTGATTCTGATTGACACGCCGCCGGTAGGGCTGGTGACGGACGGAATTCTGATCATGCGCAAAGCCGATATCCCGCTGTACATCGTACGTGCCAACTACTCGAAGAAAAGCTTCCTGAAGAATATCAACAAGCTCATGCGGGCCAACAACTTCACCCGCCTGTGCGCTATTCTCAACGATGCCAATGCCAGTGGCGTGTACGGCTACGGCTACGGCTACGGGTATGGCTACGGCTACGGCTACGGCCAGGGCTACTACGAGGAAACCAAGCCGGCCGGCAGCGCCTTTGACCGGCTGCGCAAGCGGTTCACCTAAACTTTCGCACCTCTTCCCTTCCGCGTGGCGTCTTTTTTTCAGAAGATTTTTGGCCGCTCCGCCGCCGCTCAGGCGGCCGAAGCCGTTTCCCTGGCCACGCTGGGCGTCGATATGCACTCCCACCTGCTGCCGGGCCTCGACGATGGCGCGGAAACCGTGGAGCAGTCGGTGGAGCTGGTACGGGCCATGCATACCCTGGGCTACCGCAAGCTCATTATGACGCCCCACATCATGGGCGACTTCTACAAGAACACGCCCACCGGCATCCGGGCCGCGCTGGCGCAGCTGCGCGCCGCCGCCGCGGCCGCCGGCCTCCACGACATGGAGCTGGACTGCGCCGCCGAGTACTACCTCGACGAGTGGTTTCAGCAGAAGCTGGACGGTGGGGAGCCCCTGCTCAGCTTCGGCGGCGAGCAGAAGTACCTGCTGCTTGAAACCTCTTACATCAACGAGCCTTTCAACTTCCGCGAAACGGTCTTCAACCTGAAAACGGCCGGCTACCAGCCCGTACTGGCCCACCCCGAACGCTACACCTACTTCTACGGCCGGTTTCAGGACCTGGAAAAGGTGCACGCGGAAGGCGTCCTGTTTCAACTCAACCTCAACTCGCTCTGTGGCTACTACTCGGCCGGGGCCCGCAAAATGGCCGAGCGGCTGGTCGATGCCGGCCTCGTGGATATGGTGGGCACCGACGCGCACAACCTCAAGCACACCGAAACGCTGCGCCTGAAAGTGCTGCCAACGGACCACCTGCAGAAAGTGCTGGCGCTGCCGCTGCTGAATAATAGTTTGTAGGCCTTCCGAACCGCGGCCCGGGGCTGCCGTGAAGCCGCCCCGCCACCCTGGTCCTGACTCCTAAGACCCTAATACCTGAATATGATTTTCGTCACCGGCGGCAGCGGCCTGATTGGCAGTTTTCTGATTGCGGCGCTGGTGGCGCGCGGCCACGCCGTGCGGGCCCTGTACCGCCGGCAGATTCCGGCCAGCGCGGTGGCCGCCGCGATAGAGTGGGTGGAAGGCGACCTGCGCGACACACTCGCGCTGCAGGCCGCGCTGCGGGGCGTGACGCACGTATTTCACTGCGCCGGCCTGGTTTCCTACGCCCCCCAGGACGAGGACGCGCTGCTGCAGACCAACGTGGAAGGTACCGCGGCCCTGGTGGATGCCTGCCTGGCCCAGCCCGGCGTGCGGCTGTGCTACGTGTCGTCGGTGGCGGCGCTGGGCAGCGCCGCCACCGCCGCGGAGCCGCTGCCGGGCCCGCAGGTGGTGGACGAAGACGCCAAGTGGGACCTGGGCGCCGAGCATCCGGCCTATGCCACCTCCAAATACCTGGCGGAGCTGGAGGTGTGGCGGGGCGTGACCGAAGGCCTGTCGGCGGTGATGGTGAACCCGGCCGTCGTGCTGGGCCCGGCCGACTGGAAGCGCAGCAGCACCCGGCTGTTTCGCTACGCCTTCCAGGAGCATGCCTTCTACACGCCCAGCAGCCTCAGCTTCGTGGACGTGCGCGACGTGGTGGAAGCCATGCTCCGGCTGGCCCTGGACACGGCCATTTCCGGCGAACGGTACGTGCTGAGTGCCGGCACGGTGCCGCTGCGCGAGTTTCTGACCCAGGCGGCGGCCTGCTTCGGCAAAAAGCCGCCCACGGTGGCCGTTCCCGGGTGGGCAGCCGAGCTGATCTGGCGGCTGGAGCACGGCCGCTCCCTGCTCACCGGGGCCCGGCCCCTCATCACCAAGGATACGGCCCGCGCCGGCCGCCGGCCGGTGGTGTACGGGTCCCACAAAGTGCAGCAGGCCCTGGGGCTGCGCTTCCGGCCCCTTGCCGACACAATTCGGTGGTGTTGTGCCGGGCTGCAACCGAACTACCCGGCCTCCGGTGCGGTTGTTGTATCTTAGACCTGCCACCGTCCCCGGGCCGCCCTTTTGAAATATTACCCGCAGAGCCTGCCGTTTTGGCGGCCTTGCGTCGATTGTAGCAGCATGAGAATGAACGAGAATTTTGAGGATCAGAACGAAGTGATGGACACCGTGCGCCGCTTTGAGCGCATGATGGCCAACAACGAGCCCGTGTTTTTTGATCTGGCCGACTTCGAGAATATCATTGACCACTATACCACCAATACCCAGTACGAACAGGCCCTGACGGCCTGCGAGGCCGCCATTGCGCAGTATCCGTTTTCTACGGAGCTGCTCATCGACCGCTCGCAGGTGCTGGCCATGAAGGGCGAGTACGCCGCTGCCGCCCAGCAGATTGAGGCCGTGGCCCAGCTCGACCCCGACAACCCGGACGTGGCCGTGACCCGCGGCATCATTGCCACCCAGAAGGGCGAGTTCGCGGAGGCCGTGGCTTACTTTCAGCAGGCCGCCGAGCGGGCTCCCGACCGGGATGATATTTACTTCAACCTGGGCCTGGCCTACCAGAGCTGGCAGAAATTCAAGAGTGCGGCCAAGTTCTACAAGCAGAGCCTGCGCCTGAACCCCGACAACGAAATTGCGGTGCAGGAGCTGCTCTACTGCCTGGAAGTAAGCGAGCGGCTGGAAAAGAACCTGGAGTTCTTCCGCCGCTTCACCGATGAAGACCCGTATTCCGTCATCGCCTGGTACAACCTGGGGCAGGCCTACTACCGGGCCGGCCAGTACGCGGAGGCGGAATCGTCCTTCGAGTACGCCATCCTGATTGATACCAAGTTCTACGATGCCCACGGCTTTCTGGCCAGCACCTACGTCAGCCAGGAAAAGTACCGCGCCGCCATCGACGAGTTTCACCTCAGCTACGAGGAAGGCACGCCCACGGCCGAGGCGCTCTGCAACATCGGGGAGTGCTACGAGAAGCTGGCCGAGTGGGACAACGCCCGCAAAAACTACCAGAAAGCCATTGACCTCGACCAGACCATGGACGAGGCCTGGTTTGGCATCGGGGTGGTGCTCAATGCCCAGGAGCGGTGGTTTGAGGCCATTCACTTCTTCCGCAAAGCCACCGCCCTCTACGACGAGAGCCCCGAGTACTGGCTGGCCCTGGCTGCCGCCGAGTACCAGCTGGGCAACGTGGTCAGCGCCATTGAAGCCTACGACAAAGCCACCCAGGTGGCCCCCGACAACAAGGACGCCTGGCTGAACTGGAGCATCATCCTCTACGAGCAGGGCAACTTCGACGGTGCCATCGACCTGATGACCAACGCCATGGAAATCCAGCCTGCCGAAGCAGAGCTGCACTACCGCCTGTGCGCCTACCTGCTGGCGGCCGGCCGCTACCGCGAAGCCTACCAGAACCTGGAAAATGCCCTGGTGCTGGATTTCGACAAGCACCGGCTGCTGTTTGAGTACTTCCCCGAGCTGGAGTCGCAGCGCGCCCTGGCCCGCCTGATTGATCAGTACCGCAAGTAGGGTCTTGGAAGCTTAGGGGCTTGGGGGCTTGGGGTTCGTTCCAGCAACACTGGAACGAACCCCAAGCCCCCAAGCCTTTTTTACCACTTACAAAATTCGGGCGTACTTTTGCCCGCCTGCCAACCGGATCATAAACCCCGTGAGCCGGCTTCCGACTCTAAGCCCCCAAGACCCTAAGCCCCCAGGAATGAATTACAACCTCAACAACCTCCCCGAACGCACGGCCAAACCCCGCGAGCAAGGCTACACAATGGTCATGGACAAGGGCCTCAGCATCCGCGAAGTCGAAGACTTCCTGGAAGTGGGGGCGCCCTACACCGACATCGTGAAGCTGGGCTGGGCCACTTCCTTTGTGACGCCCAACCTGAAGCGCAAGCTGGACGTGTACAAGGAAGCCGGCATTCCGGTGTATTTCGGGGGCACGCTGTTTGAGGCCTTTATCATCCGCAACCAGTTCGACGACTACCGCCGCCTGCTGGAAGAATTCGGCATGGAGTACGCCGAAGTATCCGACGGCTCCATCGACCTGGTGCACGACCGCAAGCTGGACTACATCCGCACCCTGTCGCAGGATGTGCAGGTGCTGAGCGAGGTGGGCTCGAAGGACGCCGAGAAAATCATTCCGCCCTACAAGTGGATTTCGCAGATGAAAACGGAGTTGGAAGCCGGCGCCGTGAAGGTTATCGGCGAAGCCCGCGAGGCCGGCAACGTGGGGTTGTTCCGCAGCACCGGCGAGGTGCGCTCGGGTCTGGTCGAGGAGATTCTGACCCAGATTCCGGTGGAGAAAATCCTGTGGGAAGCCCCGCAGAAGTCGCAGCAGGTGTGGTTTATCAAGATGATGGGCGCCAACGTGAACCTGGGCAACATTGCGCCCAACGAAATCGTGAGCCTGGAAACCATCCGCCTGGGGTTGCGCGGCGACACGTTCACCCACTTCCTGGATATGGACAGCGTGGACGAGATGTTCAGGCCCGAAGCCAAAACCGGTAAGCCCGGCACCTCTATGCCGCGCGGCTAGCCCCTGTGCCCGGTGGCCCGGCCGCCCAACTACCGCTACGCCCGCCTTACCCGCGCTGCCACCTTTCGGAGCGGGTGAGGCGGGCGTAGCGGTAGCCGGGGCCTGCGCTGCTAGTGTATGTAGTGGCTCCCGCGCCGCGTTGCTGGCTTGGCCGGCGGCAAAAACCTCATTTTCCGGGGCTGCTGTCGTATCATTGCAACCCCATTCCCCTGCCTTTGCTTTTCGCCTCATGAAACACGTCGTACTCAGTCTTAGCCTTTTGCTGCTTGCCCTGGCCGGTCAGGCCCAGGTTTCCAACACGTTTACCGGCGCCCTCGTGGCCGCCGACCCCACCATTCCGGGCGGGCGGCTGAACCGCAACGGCATCGCCGCCATCTGCAGCACCAACAAAGCGTATCCCGGTGTGGTAGCCACTGCCACGGGCGTCCACTACGACACGTACACCATCACCAACCCGAGCACCACCACCTCGGCCTGCGCCACGCTGACGCTGGCCCCGGCCTGCTCGGAAGGGACGGGCCAGCTGTTCTGCTCGGTCTACCTCACTGCCTTCAACCCGGCAAATCTGGCTACCGGCTACCGCTCGGATATAGGCTTGTCGCCTACAACGGACCCGGCGTCGATGAACGTGCTGGTATCCCCGCGCGAAGTACTGGTGGTGGTGATAAGCGGCGTGGCTGCTACCTCTGCCTGCAGCTCCTACAGCCTCACCGTTTCGGCCCCGGTGGCTCTGCCAGTGCGCGCCAGCCGCACCACTGGCCAGCCCACGCTCACGGCTTATCCTAATCCGGTGCAGGACGTGCTCCATATTGCCTCGTCCAAAGCGGGCGGGTACTCGCTCTACACCACTACCGGCGAGCTGGTAAAGCACATCAGCGGCTCAGAAGTGTCCCTGCGCGACCTGCCCGGGGGCGTGTACATCCTGCAGCAGGACGACACCAGGGCGGCTACGCGCATCGTGAAGCTCTAAGCAGTCCGGCCAGTAACTTCCTGACGCGTCCTGTCTCCGCTGCTTTGGCGGAGGCAGGACGTTTACTTTGGGGCAAGCCGGGGTGATATGCCCTGGTTTTCGGTGGTACGTTCCGGGCGGCTGGGCAGGCCCGCACCGCTGCCGAAGCTGGGGGGGCGGTAACCATCTGCCCCAAAGGCAGTAAACAAGGGACCTCCATTCTGACTGTCCCGATGAAAAAAGCGAGTTTTAACGCCTCCCTGCTGCTGCTGAGCCTGGCTGCCGCCTGTGGAGGACCTTCCCAGGAAGAGAAGCGCGAAGCCCAGGCCGCCACGCCCGCCGATACCGTCAGCACGGCGGCGCAGACGGTGCCGCTGCCCGCGCCCTACGCTACCAAGTCGAGCAGCAACCGCAGCGAGGTTATCGACTGGCCCGCGGGTAAAAAGCCCGTGGCCCCGGCCGGTTTCACCGTGACGGAATATGCCGGCAACCTCGACAGCCCGCGCTGGATCTACGTGCTGCCGAACGGCGACGTGCTGGTGGCCGAGTCGAACACGGTGCCGAAAGACGCCAAGGAAAAAGCCGCCGCGGCCCTGGGCCTCGACAAGTCCCGCTCCCTCAAATCGACCAGCGCCAACCGTATCACGCTGCTGCGCGACGCCGACCACGACGGCAAGCCGGAGGTGCGCACCACTTTTCTGAGCGGTCTGCGCCAGCCGCTGGGCATGGTGCTCATCGGCAACAACTTTTACGTGGGCAACACCAACAGTGTGATGCGCTATGCCTACGCGCCCGGCGCTACCAGCATCAGCGGCCCCGGCCAGAAAATCCTGGATCTGCCGGAAGGCGGCTACAACAACCACTGGACCCGCAACCTGGTAACCAACGCCGACAACTCCAAGATCTACGTGAGCGTGGGCTCGGGCTCCAACGTGATGGAGCACGGGGCCGAAAACGAAGTGCGCCGCGCCAACATCCTCGAAATAAACCCCGACGGCAGCGGGGAGAAAATCTACGCCAGCGGCCTGCGCAACCCCGTGGGCATGGCCTGGGCGCCCGGTACCACCACACTCTGGACCGCCGTCAACGAGCGGGATGAGCTGGGCGACGACCTGGTTCCCGACTACCTGACCAGCGTGCAGGCGGGCGGCTTTTACGGCTGGCCGTATTCCTACTTCGGCCAGCACGAAGACCCGCGCCGCAAGGGCGAGCAACCCGCGCTGGTGCAAAAAGCGCTGGTGCCCGAGGTGGCGCTGGGGTCGCACACGGCTTCCCTGGGCCTGGCTTTCTACCGCCAGTCGCAGTTTCCGGCCCGCTACCACGGCGGCGCCTTTATCGGGCAGCACGGCTCCTGGAACCGCACCGCGTTTTCGGGCTACAAAGTGGTGTTCGTGCCGTTCAAGAGCGGTAAGCCCACGGGGCCGCCCGAAGATTTCCTGACCGGCTTTCAGGTGGACAGGGCCAGCAACAAAGTATACGGCCGCCCGGTGGGCGTATTCAGTGCTCCCGACGGCAGCCTGCTGGTCGCCGATGATGCCGGCAACAAGGTGTGGCGGGTGAGCAGCACGCCCGGCGCCTAGTGCGCCCCACCGTGCAAACCCCGTAAGCCAAGAACTGGCAGGCGGGGCCGGACGGGGATTTTCCCTGCTTCGGCCCCGCTTTTTTGGGTAATATTTTAGCTGGCAGTTGTATTTTATATAATTAACTATATATTTGATTGAACTAAATAAAGTAAAACTGCTCTTTCAACCGTTTCGCCCCGGGGCGAATGCTTGGGAGCCTAACTCAGCCTGCGCCATGCAAACGACCATTCGCCCTACGCTGCCCGAGCAGACCCGCAATTTTGCCAAATCGATCATGGACCGCTATCTGGGCGAGGTAATCGTGCAGAACTGGGCCCAGCAGGGCCGCCCGCTGCCCCCGCCCCACCAGGTAAAGCAGGCCGTGATTGAGGAGTACCGCCAGCGTTACGGCTGCCGGGTCCTGGTGGAAACCGGCACTTTTCTCGGCGATATGGTAGAGGCTCACCTGCGGCACTTCGATGCCATAATCTCCATTGAGCTGAGCAAGGTGTTCTACGAAAAAGCCTGCTACCGCTTCCGGAAAGCGGCCCATGTGACCATCTATGAGGGCGATAGTGGAGCGGTGCTGCCTCATGTGATGCGTACGCTGCGCCAACCGGCCATCTTTTGGCTCGATGGACACTATTCCTCCGGCGAAACGGTAAAAGGCGACAAGGACTGCCCGATTTTCGATGAGTTGTCCGCTATTTTCAACCAACGCAACCGGCAGGATCATGTGTTGTTGATTGATGATGCCCGTCACTTCGTGGGCGAAGGTGACTATCCCACCATCGCTGCCTTGCGGGAATTCATTCAGGACTGTGATAGTCGGTACCGGCTTGAGGTAAAAGACGATATCATCCGGGCCGTGGTGGGCGACTAGCTCAGCTACCCCCGGGCGGGCGGTAAGGGCCGCAGCAGGCCGCCGTTTTGTCGGAAACATTTGCGCACAGGCTGCCACTTTCCCGGCAGCCTGTTTTCTTTGTGGGATAATTGTCTGGCGAATTCCGCCGTTTTCCTTACCCAATCCCTCAATGGAGCTTATCAAGCACTTTTTCGACCTCGTCCTGCATCTCGACAAAACGCTGATTGATGTCGTGCATCAGTACGGGACGCTGACGTATCTGATTCTGTTTCTGATTATTTTCACCGAAACCGGCGTCATTATATTTCCCTTCCTGCCCGGCGACTCCCTGCTGTTCGTGGCCGGCACCCTGGCGGCGCAGACCGCTAATCCGGGTTCGCCCGAGACGCTGCTCAACATCTGGTACCTGATTCCGCTGCTGTTTGCCGCGGCCTTTCTCGGCGACAACCTCAACTACTTCGTCGGCGACTACCTCGGGCCGCGGGTGTTCCGCGAAGACTTCCGGTTTCTGAAGCGCAAGTACCTCGAGCAGACCCAGGCCTTCTACGCCAAGCACGGCGGCAAAACCATCATCATGGCCCGCTTCGTGCCGATTGTGCGCACGTTTGCCCCGTTCGTGGCCGGCGTGGGCACCATGAAGTACAGCTACTTTATCAGCTACAGCATTGCCGGAGCCCTGCTCTGGGTTATTTCCCTGACCGCCGCCGGCTACCTGTTCGGCAATATTCCGGTGGTGAAAAACAACTTCACCCTGGTGATTTACGCCATCATCCTGTTGTCGGTGCTGCCGCCGGCGTTCCAGTTTCTGAAGTCCAAGCTCAGCCCCGGCCCGGTGCAGGCCTAACGGCCCAGTTGGATTATTTTTTCAAAAACCGCCCTGCCACTGCGGAAGTGGGGCGGTTTTTTTGTTTTTTCGGGACATCATTAGCGGTGCCAGTTTATGCGGGAATTCGGGCTTATCGGGCAGACGCTCGGGCATTCATTTTCACAGACCTACTTCAACCAGAAATTCCATAGCCTGGGAATCGAGGATTGCCGCTACGAGCTGTTCGAGCTGCCCTCCGTCGACCACTTCCCGGCCCTGCTCACCGGCCGGCCCGGGCTGGCGGGGCTGAACGTGACGATTCCCTACAAGGAGCAAGTCTGGCCTTACCTGGATGCCGTGGCTCCTTCCGCCGCCCGGGTGGGCGCGGTAAACGTGGTGGAGTTTGCCGCCGATGGCCGCCGCATCGGGCACAACACGGACTATATCGGCTTCCGCGAGTCAGTGAGTGGCTTTTACACGGCGCGGGGCGAGGGAGCCGGGGCGCTGGTGCTGGGCACGGGCGGCGCCTCCAAGGCCGTGGAGGTGGCGCTGCGGGAGCTGGGCATCCGCTACTGGCTGGTGTCGCGCAACCCCCTGGCCCGGGGCCTGACCTACGACGAGCTGACGCCCGCCATCGTCGACGCGCACCCGCTGATTGTAAACTGCACGCCGCTGGGCACGGCCCCCAACGTGCACGAGTGCCCCCCGATTCCCTACCAGCTGCTCACCCCCGAGCACTACCTGTTCGATTTGATTTACAACCCCAGCGAAACGCTGTTCATGGAAAAAGGCCGCGCCGCCGGCGCCCAGACCAGGAACGGGTTCGAAATGCTCTGCATCCAGGCCGAAGCCGCCTGGGCAATCTGGAATGGGTAGGCCTGCGGGCCCCCGAACCCCGGCCCGTATGGCCCTTTAAAAATGCTGTGATACCTTGAAGGCCGCAAGTCAGCCGGAATGGTTGTGCCGCCAGGCCTCGGAGCCCGGTGGACCTTCCCATTCGGCCGGGTTGCAGGCCACCGTTGACCATGCTTTTATGAAGGTAAGACTACTCCGGAAAACCGCTTTTTTCCTGCTGTTGCTAGTGCTGGGCGCTGCCGCCGGCACCGCCCAGCCTGTATCAAAAAAGCGCAAAGCGCCGCAGGGCGCCGCCCTGCCCTACGACTCCACGCTCTACAACGGGCTGCGCTGGCGCTCCATCGGCCCCTACCGCGGCGGGCGGGCCGGCACGGTAACCGGCGTACCCGGCAACCCCAACCTCTACTACATGGGCACGGCCGGCGGCGGCGTGTGGCGCACGATGGACGGCGGCGGCACCTGGGCCAATATTTCCGACGGCTACTTCGGCGGCTCCATCGGGGCCGTGGCCGTGAGTGAGTCGGACCCGAACGTGCTCTACGCCGGCGAAGGCGAGCAGACCGTGCGCGGCAACGTGTCGTCGGGCTTCGGGGTGTGGAAGTCGGTGGATGCGGGCCAGACCTGGCGTAACGTGGGGCTGAAGGACTCCCGCCACATCGGCCGCATCCGCATTCATCCCAAGAACCCCGACCTGGTGTACGTGGCCGCCATGGGCAACCTGTACGGGCCCGGCGAAATGCGGGGCGTGTACCGCAGCAAGGACGGCGGCCAGAAGTGGGAGCGGGTGCTGTTTGCCAACGCCGACGCCGGGGCCGTGGACCTGACGCTGGACCCCGCCAACCCGCGCATTCTGTACGCCAGCACCTGGAATGCCCGCCGCACGCCCTACAGCTTCTCCTCGGGCGGCCCGGGCTCGGGCCTCTGGAAAAGCACCGACGGCGGCGACACCTGGAAGGATATTTCCCGCGCCGACGGTCTGCCCCTCGGTACGCTCGGCATTATCGGCGTGGCGGTTTCGCCGGTGAACTCCAGCCGGGTGTGGGCGCTGATTGAGGCCGAAAAGGGCGGCTTGTACCGCTCCGATGATGGCGGCCTGCACTGGCAGAAGCTTTCCGACGACCGCAATCTGCGCCAGCGCGCCTGGTACTACACCCGCATCTACGCCGACCCCAAAGATGCCGACGTGATGTACGTGCTGAACGTGTCGTACCACAAGAGCAAGGACGGCGGCCGCACGTTCCAGGCCAGCGACGCCCCGCACGGCGACCACCACGACCTCTGGATTGCCCCCGAAAACCCCAGCCGCATGGTCATCGCCGACGACGGCGGGGCCCAGGTGAGCACCGACGGCGGCCAGAACTGGACGACCTACGAAAATCAGCCCACCGGCCAGTTCTACCGCGTCGTCACCGACAACCACTTTCCCTACCGCATCTACGGGGCCCAGCAGGACAACTCCACCGTGCGGATTCCGCACCGCACCGGCGGCAGCACCATCGAGGCCCGCGACTGGGAAGCCACGGCCGGCGGCGAAAGCGCCCACCTGGCCGTGGACCCGCTCAACCCCGACATTGTGTACGGCGGCAGCTACGACGGCTATTTGTCTCGGGTAGACCACAAGAACCAGCAGGAGCGCCTGATCAACGTGTGGCCTGACAACCCCATGGGCCACGGCGCCGAGGGCATGAAGTACCGGTTTCAGTGGAATTTCCCGCTGCTGTTTTCGCCCCACGACTCCAAGCGGCTCTACACCGGCTCCAACCACCTGCACGTGACCACCAACGAAGGCCAGTCGTGGGAGCTGCTCAGCCCCGATTTGACCCGTAACGACCCGAAAACCCTGGGGCCGTCGGGCGGGCCCATCACCAAGGACAACACGGCGGTAGAATACTACGGGACCATCTTCGCCATTGCCGAGTCGCCGGCCGAGCCGGGCGTTATCTGGACCGGCTCCGACGACGGCCTGATCCACGTGACCCGCGACAACGGCAAGACCTGGACTAAAGTGCAGCCCCAGGGCCTGCCCGACTGGATTCAGATCAACAGCATCGACGCCCACCCCACCACCAGGGGCGCGGCCTACGTGGCGGCCACCATGTACAAGTCCGGCGACTTCCGGCCCTACCTCTACAAAACCACCGACTACGGCCGCACCTGGACTAAAATTACGACCGGCATTGCCGATACCCACTTCACCCGCGTAGTGCGCGCCGATGCCAAGCGACCCGGGCTGCTCTACGCCGGCACCGAGTACGGCCTGTACGTGTCCTTCAACGATGGGACGCAGTGGCAGCCGTTCCAGCTCAACCTGCCCCCGGTGTCCGTCACCGATCTGACCATCAAAAACGACAACCTGATTGCCGCCACCCAGGGCCGTGGGTTCTGGCTGCTCGACGACCTCACGCCCCTGCACCAGCTGAGCGCAACGGTAGCTACCCAGAAGTTTCACCTCTACACGCCCGCGCCGAGCTATAAGATGGAAGGCCGGGGCTCGGCGGAGATTCCCAAAACCGCCGGCCAGAACCACCCGGGCGGGGTGCTGCTGTATTACCAGCTGGCCCAGAAGCTGGACTCGACCAGCACCGTGAAGCTGGAAATCCTGGATCCGAGTGGTAAGCTCGTTCGCTCCTTCGCCAACACCGACCGGGAAATCAGAGCTCAGAACCTAACCAAGGACGACAAGGCCAAGGCGAAAAAGGAGCTGCTGCCCACCAAAAAGGGCCTGAACCGCTACGTGTGGGATTTGAGCTACCCCGGGGCCAGCAAGTTTGAGGGGCTGGTGCTGTGGGGCGGGGGCACCCAGGGCCCGAAAGTGGTGCCCGGCACCTACAAGGTCCGGCTGACGGTAAACCAGGAAACCCAGGAAACCGCCTTCTCCGTGCGGCCCGACCCGCGCAGCCCGGCCACGCCCCAGGACCTGCAGGCCCAGTTCGACTTTCTGCGCGACGTGCAGCAGAAGCTCACCGAAACCCACGATGCCATCCGTGACATCCGCACCATTCGCGGGCAGCTCAAAACCCTCACGGGCCCGCTGAAAGAGCAAACCGCCGCCAAGGAAATAGTGGACGCGGCCGAGGCCATCGACAAGAAGATGACGACCATTGAAGAGACGCTCTACCAGACCAAGAACCGCAGCGGCCAGGACCCGCTGAACTTCCCGATCCGGCTGAACAACAAGCTGGCAAACCTGACGGGCCAGGTCAACTCCGGCGACTTCCGCCCGACGGAGCAGGCCGTGGCCTACAAGAAGGAAGTTATCGGCCAGATCGACGCGCAGCTCAGCCAGCTCCGGCAGATCCGGGAGCAGGACGTGCCCGCGCTGAACAAGCTGGTGAAAGACAAAAACGTGGACGCCATTACGCTGCCCAAGCAGGCGGCAGCAGCGGCCCCGACGAACATCCCATAGTCAAATGGTAAACAAGTAAAAAGCCCGGTTCCACCATGGAATCGGGCTTTTTGCTTTTGGGCTGACTGCGCCGGTGGTGGCTAAACACAAGCTATGTGAGGCTTTACTGCTGGCCGTTGCCGCCTTCACCCTGCTTCACGTCGTCGTTCTGGATGCCGCGGCGGCGCTTCTGGGGCTGGGCCGAGACTTTGCCGAAGCGGTAGTTGAAGGCCAGGCGTACCCCGCGCAGGTAGATGTAGTTGTTGCTTTCCTGGCGGAACTGGTCGGTATCGACGGTTGACTTCAGGTTGCGGGTCGCACTCAGGAAGTTGTCGGCGTTCAGCGTCAGGTCGGCCTTGTCCTTGAGCAGGTTTTTGCGCAGGCCCGCCGAGTAGAACGTCCAGGCGGCCTGGCTGCCCTGCAGCTGCACCCGGCGCGAGTTCAGCCCGCCGTTAAACTGCAGGCTCAGGCCCTTGTCAAACTTGTAGCCCGAGTTGATGTTCAGGCCGTACATCAGCCCGGAGTTGCTCAACCCCAGCGAAGGACTTTTCAACGACACGTAGTACACGTTCAGGGTGCCGCTCACGTCCCACTTGGGCAAGGGCTTCACCGAGCCGAACACGCTCATGCCATAGGTGGCGTTGCGGCCGATGTTGCGGAACGTCTGGTTCTGCACGAGCCGATCCGCCTTGTTCTCAACCTTGACCGTATCCACGAAGCGGAACGTTTCAATGGCGTTGCCGGTGCGGCGGGCGTAGGCCGAAATGTTCAGCACCGACCCCTTGATGAAGGTGGTGTAGTTCAGCTCGTAGCTGTTCGTCAGCTCGGGCTTCAGCTGGGGGTTGCCGTAGCTGATATTGAGCGAATCCACCGCGTTGACGAAAGGGTTGAGGTAGAAAATCTGGGGCCGCTGAATCCGCTGCGAGTAGGCGGCGCGCAGGCTCTGACCGGGTTTCTTGGGGTTGCCGGGCTGGAAGCTCAGGCTCACGTTGGGCAGCAGGGTAGTGTAGTCCTGCGCCACCCCCGAGTCGGAACCCTGCTGGAAGCTGCCGTCGATGCGGGTTTGCTCCACCCGGGCGCCTACTTTCGAGCTGAGCTTCTTATTCAGGCTGAAGCCGTACGAGCCGTAGACCGACAGCACGTCCTGGTCGTAGCGGAATTCGTTGGAGCGGTCCGCGCTTCTGACCAGGGTGCTCTGGCCGGTGGGGTCGGTCTGCACGGTGTAGTCGCTGCTCACGCGGCGCATGATGGCTTTGGCCCCGGTTTCGAGGGTGGTGGTTTCCGAGAACGGGTGGACGTAATCGGTTTGCAGCGTCGTTTCCAGGTTGCGGGCCAGGTTCAGGCTTTGCTCGCGGTAGTTTCTGGTGCCGTCCGTACCCACGCTCAGGCCCGGATACTGGTCGAGACGGTAGTCCTGGTTGTTGCGGTTGCGGGTATGCTGGGCCAGCACGCTCCACTCGCGGCGTTTCTGCTCGAAGCTGCGGGTATAGCTGCCGCTCACGTCGTAGCTCTGGGTGCGGAACTTGCGCTCCGAGTCGCGGGTAAACTGGTTGAAGAGCGTCGGCTGCGGCGTGCTGGTGTTGAACAGCTGGTTGTCGCCGCTGTTGCGGAACATGCTGCCCTGCACGCCCAGCGTCAGGCTATGGTACTGGGCCGGGTCGTAGTCGAAGCCCAGCCGGCCGAAGCCGCCCCCGCCCAGGACGTTGCTTTCGCCCTGCTGATCCAGCGTCAGGCGCTCGGTGCCGTCCGCGTTTTTCAGGTAGCGCTTCAGGTCGTTGCGGCCGGGACTGTAGAAGGCGAAGCCGCTGGCCGAGCTGGTCAGCCCGATTTTACCCTGGCGGTAGTTCAGGGCCGCGTTGGCGTTGGAGCTGCGCGTGCCGCCGGCCAGCCCCACGCTGCCGTTGGTGCCCTGCAGGTTGTTTTTCTTCAGGATGATGTTGATGATGCCGCCGCTGCCTTCGGCGTCGTACTTGGCCGAGGGCGAGGTAATCACCTCCACGCTCTTGATCTGGTCGGCCGGAATCTGCTTCATGGCATCGGCCACCGAGGAGGCCACAATGCCCGAGGGCTTGCTGTTGATGAGCACCCGCACGTTAGCCGTGCCGCGCAGCTCGATGTTGCCGTCGGGGTCCACGCTGACCAGCGGCACCTTGCGCAGCACGTCGGCCGCGGTGCCGCCGGCGTTGGTGATGTCCTTTTCGGCGTTGTAAACAATCCGGTCGGGCTTGGTTTCGATAACGTCCCGCTCGCCGGTCACGGTCACTTCGCCCAGCTTCTGGGCCGACGACGTCAGCGTCACGGTGCCCAGGTCGGTACCCGTTTCGCCCACCGTTACCGGCTCGGTGCGGGCCGTGTAGCCCAGGAAGCTGATCTGCACGCGGTAGGCGCCGGGGGCCAGGCCTTTCAGCACGAACCGGCCCTTTTCGTCGCACACCGTGCCGTCGAGCGGGGTAGTACCGGTAGCCGGCAGCAGGGCCACGGTGGCAAACTCCACCGGCTTTTTGGTGGCCGCATCCAGCACAACGCCCGTCAGCCGGCCCGCGCCGCGCGGGGCCGCGGGCAGGGCCAGGGCTTTAGGAGCCGCCGGAGCTCCCGGCGCCCCGCCGGGCTGCCCGGAACGGGTAGCGGCCGGGGCAGCGGGTGGCGTGGTTTGAGCCAGGACCGGGGCCGTAAGCAGGCCGGAAAGTAACAGCGGTAGATAAGCGTGTTTCATGAACGTATAAAAGCTAAGAAGGAGTTACAAAGGGACGACAAAGCCCGGGTTCTGACAAACAAAAGTGGCCGAGTGGTAGAAATCTGGCGCTGAGTCGCCATAGTATCGGGCTGAACGGCAGCCTGCATCATTCTGCACAGGGTCACCGCGGTACGGGGTGAAGTTGCACGAAGCCGAAAAAAACAGGCTCTATTCGGCCCGGCGCAGCTGAAGCAAGGCGTAGCCCAGCAGCACGGCGGCCCCAAACCAGGCCAGGCTGTACCACTCCGCCGGGGTAAGCGCCGGATCGACCAGCAGCGTCTGCCGGTTCATAGCCTGGAGCGCCCGGGCCGGCGCCGCGTACGGAATCAGGTCCACGTGTTCCCAGCGCAGCAGCGTGAGCGCCGATACGATGCCGCCGATGCCCAGCGCCAGCGGCCCCACGAAGCCGCGCCACCACAGCGCCGCCACGTACTGCACGCCCAGCATCCCCAGCGTCGCCAGAAAAGTATGGCCCAGCATCAGCGCCACGGCCCCCAGCTCAACGCTCTTGGTCTGAAAGCCCAGCTCCGGGCGCACCCAGCCCAGCACGATGCCCGCCGCCAGCAGCAGCAGCGCGTAGAGCACGTGGGCCACCACCGTAAGCTGGAGCACGACCAGCAGCTTGCTGACGTACACGGCCCCGCGCCCTACCGGCAGCGCGTGCAGGTGCTTCCAGCCGGCGGCCCGGTGCTCCACATTGGCCAGCAGCCCCGTGAGCATCACCACGAACAGCGGCAGCAGCAGCAGGGAAGCTGTTTGCCAGCTCATGCTCACGTACTGGGGCCAGGGATTTTCGCCCGGCTTCACCAGGTACTGACCCTTGAAAAAGAAGATGGCAAAGTTGAGCAGCACCGGCAGCGCGCCACCGGCCAGCGCCAGCCACAGCGCGGGCGTGCGGCGCAGCTTGCAGTAGTCGGCGGCCAGGCAGCGGCCGAGCTGGGTGAGCGGGCCCGGGGCCGCCGGCAGCGTATCCCAGGCAGCGGGGAGGGGAGTAGAAAGGGCGGTATTCATGAGGCAATGCTGGTTTCGGTGAGCTGGAGGAAGGTTTCTTCGAGGCTGGGCTGCTCCTGGCGCAGGCCGTAGATGGGCTGGCCCGCGGCCACCAGGGCGGCCGCCAGATCGGCAACCTGGGCCGGGGCGCGGCCGGGCAGGCGGAGGGTACCGGGCCCGGTTACGGTGGCATCAGCCAGCAGCCGGGGCAGCAGGTTGCGGCAGGTGTCGGCCGATTCGGTTTCCAGCACCAGCTGCTCCTGGCCCGTCCGCAGCTGCCGCAGCTCGGGCAGGGCCCCCTGAAACACCAGCCGGCCCTGCTGAATGACGCCCACGTGGGTGGCAATCTTCTCAATCTCGCTGATGAGGTGGCTCGACAGCAGAATGGTTTTGCCGTGTTCCTGCCGCAGCCGCTCCAGCAGCCCCCGCATTTCCATGATGCCGCTGGGGTCGAGGCCGTTGGTGGGCTCGTCGAGCAGGAGCAGGTCCGGGTCGGGGAGCAGGGCCAGGGCCAGGCCGAGGCGCTGGCGCATCCCGAGGGAGTATTCCCGGGCGGGCCGGTCGGCGGCTTCGCTCAGCCCTACCAGGGCCAGCACGTCGGCGGTGCGGTGGGCGGGCAGGCCCCGCAGGCGGCGGGTGGCGTCCACGTTTTCCCGGCCCGTGAGGTGGTCGTAGAGCGAGGGGTTTTCGATGAGGGCGCCCACCCGGCTCAGTAGCGCTACCCGGTGCCGGGCCAGGTCGTGCCCGAACAGCTGCACGGTGCCCGCCGTGGGCTGCAGCAACCCCAGCAGCAGCCGCATGGTAGTGCTTTTGCCGGCCCCGTTCGGACCCAGGAAGCCGTAGATGCTGCCCGGCGGCACCCGCAGGTTCACCCCGTGCAGAATGGGGCGGGAGCCGAAGCGGAAGTGCAGGTCCTGGGTTTGGAGCAGGAGCGGAGCGTTGGTCATGGCGGAGAGTAGTTGGGTAGAACTGCCGCAAACCTAGGCCGGCCGCCGGGGCCGCGCCCGACTATTCAACCAACCGGCCCGTTACCCGCCGCAAACCCGGATTTAAACCGCCCAACCCACGGGGGTGCCCCTGCCGGCTGCCCGGGAAGCCCTGGCGGCCGGTTGGTAGAGAAAATATGGGGGCTGAAGGCGCGCAGGACGGCATTGGTTGAATGCCGGTGGGCATTGCGGGGGCCAGCTGTATCTTCCGGGGTGCAAACTGTCGGATCTGCTTCCTCTCCCATTGAATCCAGCCGCTGGCCGGCGTGGCTCCATACTTTCAGCCGCCTCGACTGGTGGCCCCGCGTGAACGAAGTAGCCGCCGTGCCCTGGTGGGTGCATCTGCTGTTCTGGGGCATTCTGCTGCTGTTCGACGGCATGATGCTGTCCTACAACCCGACCAAGTTCGGCAGCCAGCTGGTGCTGCGGCAGTTTCTGCTGCGCGCGGCCCTCACCGACGCGCTGGCGGCGGCCATGTTCTACACCAACTGGATGGTGCTGATTCCGCGCACCCTGAGCCGGGGCCGGCTGGTGCCCTACATCATTGGCGTGCTGGTGCTGCTGCTGCTCTACATTCCGGCCCGGTTCGGCACTTCCCTGCTGATTGGGGGCGCCGCCGAAGGTGTGCGCAACCAGCCGCAGACGCTGGCCATGATAGTGCCTTATGGCATGATGGGGCTGATGGCCATCTTTTTCAGCTCGGCCCTGCGCATCACCGGCGACTACCTGCGGGCCCTGAGCAACCGCCGGGAGCTGGAGCGCCAGCAACTGCTCACGGAGCTGGCCATGCTCAAAACCCAGATCAACCCGCACTTTCTGTTCAACACGCTCAACAACATCTACTCCCTCACCAGCCGCAAGTCCGATAAGGCCCCGGAGGCGGTGCTGCGGCTGGCCGAAATCATGCGCTACCTGCTCTACGAAAGCGGCACCGAAACTGTGCCGCTGAGCCGGGAGCTGGCCCACCTGCACTCCTTCCTGGATCTGCAGCGCCTGCGCCTGCCCGCCTCGGCCCCCGAAGCCATCCGCTTCGAGGTAGCCGGCGTGCCCGCCGAAAGCAACTTCCCCATTGCTCCGCTGCTGCTGCTGCCGCTGGTCGAAAACGCCTTCAAGCACGGCGACCTCGCCGCCCGGCCGGTGGCCGTGCACATCACCCTGGCGCTGGCCCCCGATACCGGCCTCACCTTCAGCGTCCTCAACCACGTGGCCCCCAACGATGCCGGCCGCGAGCTGCCCGACCAGCCCGGTGGGGTAGGGCTGGCTAATCTGCGTCGCCGCCTCGAGCTGCTGTACCCCGGCCGCTACGCCCTGTGGGTCAGCACGCCGCCGGGGCAACACCTGGTTACGCTCACGCTGCGCCAGGCCTAGCCGGACTCAGCTCATTAATCTGATCCTAATCCCCTTTTCTGCTGCTTATGCTGACGTGCGTTATTCTGGATGACGAGCCCCTGGCGCTGGACCTGCTGGCCGATTATTGCGCCCAGGTGCCGGGGCTGGAGCTGAAAGGCCAGTTCGACGATGCCCTGGCGGGCCTGGCATTCCTGCAGGATCATCCCGTGGATATAGTGTTCCTCGATATTCACATGCCCCGCCTCACCGGCCTGCAGCTGGCCCAGCTGCTGCCCGCGCCCGGCCCGCGCATCATCTTCACCACCGCCTACGACCAGTACGCCGTGCGCAGCTACGAGCTGAACGCCGCCGACTATCTGCTCAAGCCCATTGCCTTTCCCCGGTTTGTGCAGGCCGTGCAGAAAGTACGGCAGCAGCTTTCATCCACCGGGGCGCTGCCCGGCGGGCCCGGGCCAGTCGCGCCAACCGCGCCAGCTGGGCCAGTCGAAAGCCTGCCGGTTGCCCCGGACGCTATGTTCGTGAAAAATGAGCACCGTCTCCAGCGGGTCGCCTTCGCCGATATTCTCTACATCGAGGGCATGAAAGAGTACCTGCTGATTTACACCACTGCCGGCAAAATCCTCACCCTGCAATCGTTCCGGCGCCTGGAGGAGGTGCTGCCGCCCGAGCGGTTCGTGCGCATTCACAAGTCGTTTGTGGTGGCCCTGCGCTGCATCGAGCACGTGGAGCGCGGCAAGGTGCAGGTGGCGGGGCGCCTGCTGCCCATCGGCGATACGTACCGTGAAGCTTTCGTCAACCTGATCAGGCCCTATCAGCAGCTCTGATAAGCCTGCCGGCGCGGCGCGAACGTAACGGATGACTGGTGTCGGCAGGGCCGCTGATGGGCTAGCCTTAAACCAACAGCAGCCCGCCGAAACCGGCGGGCTGCT
The DNA here is from genome assembly GCF_039539525.1 of Hymenobacter algoricola. Lineage (NCBI taxonomy): Bacteria > Pseudomonadati > Bacteroidota > Cytophagia > Cytophagales > Hymenobacteraceae > Hymenobacter > Hymenobacter algoricola. The sequence continues at coordinate 154,094 of NZ_BAABDH010000015.1, forward strand.
GAAATTGCAAGTAGGCGTGCGAATACGATGGCCAAGTAAAGTATTTATTTCCTCTTCTCTCAATTTGTTGGCAAATTGGGGCAGGAATGTTGGCTGGGTAAGTGGTTCAACCTAAATGGCTTTCCCGAGGGCGTCCGGATTTTTTTGGCGGCCGTGCAACCCTGATCGGGGCTGGTGCCTCTTCCCAGAGTAGCCCCGTTCCTTTGGCCCGGCGGCCCGCCGATTTAGCTTATTCTACGCCCCGCATATGCCACAATCTATTCTCTTCAGCATCCCGTCAGCCTGGGCTGGCTGGGTTGGTCACTCAAACGCCGGCCGGGTAGGTCGGGCCTGGTAATGGGAGCTTTATCTGCCGTTCTGGGCACTTCGGGTAACGGATTGCGCAGCTTACTGCCGGAAGGCATGTCGGCTTCCAAAACCATTTCGCCCCCGTCCTCGTCTGCTGTGCGCCACCTGACTCCTGCTTCCCAGCTCAGCGAGGCTGAGCTGATTGACGGCTGCCTGGCCGGCAGCCGCCTGATGCAGAAACACCTCTACGACCGGTTTGCCGGCAAGATGATGACCGTGTGCCTGCGCTACGCCCAAACCACGTTTGAAGCCGAAGACGTGCTGCAGGAGGGCTTCATGACGGTATTCAACAACCTGCGCAACTTCCGCCGGGAGTGCCCGCTGGAATTCTGGATTCGCCGGATCATGGTCAATGCCGCGCTGCGCCAGCACCGCCGCAACGCGCCGCTGGTGGCCGTCAGTGAAGGGGAGTACCCGGAAGATCTGGCCGGGGAAGAGTTTACCCTTTCCAACTACGCCTTTGAGGAAATGCTCAACCTGGTGCAGGAGCTGGCCCCCCGCTACCGGATGGTATTCAACCTGTTTGCCATTGAAGGCTACGGCCACAAAGAAATCGGGGAGATGATGGGCATCTCCGAGGGCACCAGCAAATCCCAGTACTCCCGCGCCCGGGCCATTCTCAAGTCAAAACTGGAGCGCCTCGACGCCCAACGCACCAATGCTACCTTCCGAAAATAATTTCACTCCGCCTTCCGACCAGCCCAAGGGTGACCTGGAGCACCTGTTCCGACAGAAATTCGCGGAGGCGGAAGTGCAGCCCCGCACCAGTCTGTGGGAGCAGATTGACCACACTCTGGTGGTCGGGCAAAACGAAACCTACCGCCGCCGCCTGGTGCTTTACCGCTGGGTGGCCGCGGCCAGTGTGGCGTTGCTGATCAGCTTCGGCAGCTGGTTTGGCCTGCGCTACGGCAGCAGTTCCGCCAGCTTGCCCGACTATGCCGCCCAGGCCGCCCAGGCCACCCAGGCCGCCCAGGCCACCCAGGCCACAACCAATCAGAATGGCACGGCCGCTGGCTCGGACCAAGCGCCGGCTGGCCTTCTGGCCCGCGGGCAGCAGCGTGCCGGGTCTGGTGCTTCGGCCGCGGGCACGGGCACCCCAGGTACCCAGAGTGCCACCCGCAACGCATACTCGACCCCAGCCGGACGGGCCACGGCCGCTACTACGCCTTCTGCTGCCCAGTCAGCAGCCAGCTTCACGGACCGCATCAGCAGCCTGCTGAACGCCGTAACCCAGCGGAGCGGCTACGGGCTGATTGGTTCGGGCGCTACCGTCGCTTCCGTTGGGGCCGGAGCAGGCAGCCGCCAGTATCCGGCCATGGCCGACGGCCCCGCGGCCGGGAGCTCTGCCGCTTATCATGCTGCCCAGACCCCGTCGCGCAGCGGTATGGCTGAGCTGGATGCCCGCACGACGGCCCTGCCCGGTGGTCTGCACTATGGTCGCCCAGCCACTTTGCCTCTTACCAAGCTGCCCGCCGCTCTACTGGCGGCGGTGAGCCCGGTAGAAGAGCCAAAGGAAGAAACCAGCAGCCGTCCGCGGCGCTGGCGGCTGCTGGGGTCCTATGCCGCTTCGGCCTATAACCCCAACATGAACTTCGCCCGGGCGGCGGCCACGCCAACCACTACCTCAACGGTAGGCCCAGTGTATAGCCGCCCGATGCCGGATTCTTACTCCGGGGCCGCCGCCGAATACCGGCAGCAGCTGCGGGCCGGCCTCAGCCAGCGCGTAGCCCTGACGGCCAACTACGCCGCCACCAAGCACTGGACGCTCATGGCCGGTGTGGAAGCGGCTGAGCAGCATGCTTCGTCCCGCACCTCCCACGGCTTCCTGGATGGCAGGCAAAACCTACTTGAGTCCGGAGTAGCCAACGTTGACCCCAACGTGGTACGGCAGCCGCCGCCCGCGCAGGCCACTTCCTACCGCTACCGTACGGCCGGCATCCCGGTGAGCGTGCGCTATGCTTCGGCCAAGCCGGGCGTGTCGGTCTATGCCAAGGTGGGTGCCGCGGTAAACGTACTTTTAAACAGCCGCTCGGAGCTGGAAGGCTCGCCCGAAGCCACCAGGGTCTACAATCTGACCTCCGCCGACTCGCCCTACCGGCGGGTGCAGGTGGCCGCCCGGGGTGGGGCCGGCGCCCGGTTTCAGCCGTCGCACGCCGCCTGGAGCGTAGCCGTAGGCCCCACGGCCGAGGCGGGCCTGACGACCCTGAACGCGGATCCGGCCCAGAGCCTGCAGCGCCGCTCCCGCCCGTATTCCGTGGGTATGGAAGCCAGCGTGGAATTTGGCAGCAAGCCGGTTTTGGCGCCCTAAGCAGCGCCGCGGACCGGTATCTTATTTTATCTAATGCTTACGAATGATGAAAACGCTACTTTTTCTGCTGGCCGTCTGGTGCTGTCTGGGGCTGGTACAGTTTTTTACGGGCCCGGCTTCTCCCTCTGCGGAGGCGGCTAAAGTGCGGAACCACACTGCCGCGCCCGTGGCGGCCGGCGAGGTCACGGCCCGCTAAGCGGCGTGGCCGGCGCCTCTGCAACCTGTGAAAAAACCCGTCGGGCTTCCCGAGCGGGTTTTTTCTTTTCCCAGGAAACCTACCTTGCCCCATTGGAGTTATTCGGGGCTGCCTTAGCTCCCACCTTTTTCTTCCTGCATGGAGTACAAACTGACCTCTGAATTCAAGCCCACCGGCGACCAGCCCAAGGCCATTGCCCAGCTCGTGGCGGGCGTGGAAAGCGGCGAGCCGGCCCAGGTGCTGCTCGGCGCCACCGGTACCGGCAAGACGTTCACCGTGGCCAACGTGGTGGCCCAGACCGGCCGCCCCACCCTGGTACTCTGCCACAACAAAACCCTGGCCGCCCAGCTCTACAGCGAGTTCAAGTCGTTTTTTCCCGACAACGCCGTCGAGTACTACATCAGCTACTACGACTACTACCAGCCCGAGGCCTACATTGCCAGCACCGACGTCTTCATCGAGAAGGACCTGGCCATCAACGAGGAAATCGAGAAGCTGCGTCTGCACTGCACGGCCACGCTGCTCAGCGGCCGCCGCGACATTATCGTGGTGGCGTCGGTGTCGTGCATCTACGGTATCGGCAACCCCGAGGAGTTCAGCAAAAACGTGATTTACCTGGCTCCAGGGCTGAAATACTCGCGCAACAACCTGCTCTACCAGTTCGTGCAGATCCTGTACTCGCGCACCGAGGTGGAGTTTACCCGCGGCACGTTCCGGGTGAAGGGCGACACGGTGGACCTGTACCCGGCCTACGCCGACTTCGCCTACCGCATCTTCTTTTTCGGCGACGAAATTGAGGCCATCCACAAGATTGACCCCCAGAGCGGCAAGAAGCTCGCCGACGAGGAGAGCGTGACGCTGTATCCGGCCAACCTGTTCGTGACCGGCAAGGACACGCTTAACCAGGGCATCAAGGAAATCCAGTTCGACATGGTGCAGCAGCACGCCTACTTCGAGAAGGAGGGGCGCGACTCCGAGGCCAAGCGCATCCTGGAGCGCACCGAGTTCGACCTGGAGATGATCCGGGAGCTGGGCTACTGCTCGGGCATCGAAAACTACTCGCGCTACTTCGACGGCCGCCAGCCCGGGGGCCGGCCCTTCTGCCTGCTCGACTACTTCCCCGACGACTACCTGATGGTCATCGACGAAAGCCACGCCACCATTCCGCAGGTGCGGGCCATGTGGGGCGGCGACCGGAGCCGCAAAACCGCGCTGGTCGAGTACGGCTTCCGCCTGCCCAGCGCCATGGACAACCGCCCGCTGACCTTCAACGAGTTCGAGAGCATGTACCGGCAGGCCATCTACGTCTCGGCCACGCCTTCCGACTACGAGCTGACTCAGGCCGCCGGCGTCATCATCGAGCAGATCATCCGCCCCACCGGCCTGCTGGACCCCGAAATCGACGTGCGGCCGAGCGTGAACCAGATCGACGATTTGCTCGACGAGGTGGACAACCGCGTGAAGATGGGCGACCGGATATTGGTCACGACGCTGACCAAGCGCATGGCCGAGGAGCTGCAGAAGTACATGGAGCGCCTCGGCATCAAGTCGCAGTACGTACACTCCGACGTGAAAAGCCTGGACCGGGTCGAAATCCTGCGCCAGCTGCGCCTCGGGGTAATCGACGTGCTCATCGGCGTGAACCTGCTCCGCGAAGGACTGGATTTGCCCGAAGTGAGCCTGGTGGCCATTCTGGATGCCGACAAGGAAGGCTTCCTGCGCGACCAGCGCAGCCTGATTCAGACCATGGGCCGCGCCGCCCGGAATGAAAAGGGCAAGGTGATTATGTATGCCGACCGCATGACGGGCTCCATGCAGCGCGCCATTGATGAAACGAACCGCCGCCGGGATGTGCAGATAGCCTACAATCAGGAGCACGGCATCACGCCCCGCACCGTGCGCAAGTCCCACGACGAGATTAACGCCTCCACCTCGCTCTCGGACAAGCGCCGCATCGAGCCGGACGGCTACGCCGCTTCGCAAACCGATACGCTGCTGCTGGCCGCCGAGCCCGTCATTTCGATGATGACCAGGACGGACCTGGAAAAGCTTGTCAAGCAAACCGAGAAGCTCATGGAAGGTGCGGCCAAGGACCTCGACTTTCTGCAGGCCGCCAAATACCGCGACGAGCTGGCCCAGCTCAAGCAGCTGGTGAAGTCGAAGCGGGACTAAGCCTTTGGCACCCCGTCAAGGCCGCTGGCAGAGTAAGAAAAGGTTTCCGCCAAAGGGTTTTGAGCAGAAAGGCAAAGCTGTACTTTGGGGCATCCTTTTCCTCCCTAACCCTTTCTGTGATGAAGCATTTACTTCCGCTCACCCTGCTCTGTATCCTGTTGCTGGGGCTGATTGCCACCCCCGCGCCCGTTGTGGCCCAGAGCAAGGCCGCTCCCGTCTACACCTACATGCACATGACCACCATCGAATCGGTGGTGGCCGGGGGCCTGGGCCGGTCCCGGGTGCTGTTTACCCCCGACTTCAAGGGGCAGAAAGAGGTGGAGATGGAGAATCTGTTCAGCCTGACGGGCATCAACATGAAAAACGTGCGGGCCAACGAGGAGAATATCCTGCGCTTCCTGAGCGACGTAAATGCCGACGGCTGGGAGCTGGTGCAGGCCATTCCGCTTACCCAAACCCTGCAAAGCGGCGGCACGACCGGGCAAGGGATTTTCATGACCCGCTACCTGTTCCGCAAGGCCAGGTAGCCTGCTGCCAAGGCGCAGAAAAGCCCCGGTCACCCTGGCCGGGGCTTTCCTTTGGTCCGGAAGCCGAACGGCGGCTTTTGACCGGATGATAAGCTGCCGGCCGGGAAGGGCCGCCGGCCGGTATTGCCCAGGCTAAACAACCTGCTTTTGCGGGCCAGACGGAGCCATAACCGTTTGCGGATACCCGCCGTTAGTAGCAGCTGCCGTGGCCGCGCCCGGTATCCGCTTTCCCACTCAATCATGGCAGAACAACCTTCGCAGCCCGCTTCCCACGAGTTCACCGGCTTTGTGCGGGTGCGCGGCGCCCGGGAGCACAACCTCAAAAACGTCGACCTCGATATTCCGCGCGATGCGCTGGTCGTCTTTACCGGCGTGTCGGGGTCGGGCAAATCGTCGCTGGCCTTCGGCACGCTCTACGCCGAGGCCCAGCGGCGCTACCTGGAGTCGGTGTCGCCGTATGCCCGCCGCCTGTTTCACCAGATGGCCGTGCCCGAGGTCGATACCATCAGCGGGCTGCCGCCGGCCGTGGCCTTGCAGCAGCAGCGCGGCACGCCCACCACCCGCTCGTCGGTGGGCAGCGTCACCACGCTGTCGAATCTGGTGCGGATGCTGTATTCGCGGGCCGGGCACTACCCGCCGGGCCAGGGCATCGTGTACGCCGAAGGATTTTCGCCCAATACGCCCGAAGGCGCCTGCCCCACCTGCCACGGCCTGGGCCGCATCTACGAGGTCACGGAGCAGACCATGGTGCCCGACCCCAGCCTCACCATTCGGGAGCGGGCCATTGCCGCCTGGCCCCAGGCCTGGGGCGGCCAGAACCAGCGCGACATCCTGGTGACGCTCGGCTACGACGTGGATACGCCCTGGCAAAACCTGCCCCAGGCCGACCGGGACTGGATTCTGTTTACCAACGAGCAGCCCGTGGTGCCGGTCTACCCCGGCTACTCGCCCGAGGAAACCAAGCGCGCCCTCAAGCGCAAGGAGCCGCCCAACTACATGGGCACCTTTACGGGCGTAAAGCGCCACGTGCTGCACACCTTCGCCACTACTCACAGTCCGCTGATGAAAAAGCGGGCTTTGCAGTACATGCTCAGCCGTGAGTGTCCGCTGTGCCACGGCAAGCGGCTGCGGCCCGAATCACTCGCCGTCACGTTTGCCGGCGTCGATATTGCCGACCTCTCGCGGCTGCCCCTGCAGCGGGTAGCGACGCTGCTGCGGCCCTACGCCGAAGGGCGCAGCACCGGCAACAAGCAGCAGGATGCCGCCCACCCCGAGCAGGCCGTGGTGGCCCAGCGCATTGCCGCCGACCTGTGCGCCCGCCTCGTGGTGCTGCTGGATCTGGGCCTGGGCTACCTGGCGCTGGAGCGCAGCACGCCCACCTTGTCGCCGGGCGAGCTGCAGCGGCTGCGGCTGGCCACGCAGCTGTATTCCAACCTGTTTGGGGTGGTGTACGTGCTCGATGAGCCCTCGGCCGGTCTGCACCCTGCCGACACCGAAGCCCTGCTGGCCGCGCTGGCCGACCTGAAAAAAGCGGGCAACTCGCTGTTCGTCGTCGAGCACGACCTCGACGTCATCCGGCAGGCCGACTGGTTGGTCGACGTGGGGCCGGCGGCCGGGGAAAAGGGCGGGGAGGTGCTGTACAGCGGCCCCCCGGCCGGGCTGGCCCACGTGGCGGCCTCCCAGACCCGGCGCCACCTGTTCGGGGAAGATACCCTGCCGGCCCGCGTGCCGCGTCAGCCCACGGGCTGGCTGCGGCTGCAGGGCCTCACGCGCAACAACCTGCATAACCTGGCAGTAGCATTTCCGCTCGGCGTGTTCACTACCGTGACGGGTGTGTCGGGGTCGGGCAAGTCGAGTCTGGTGAGTCAGGTGCTGGTAGAGCTGGTGGCCGCGCACCTGGGCCACGAGCTGCCCGCGGAAGAGGAGGAGGGCGACCCGCTGGAGCGCCGCGCCCCCGTGCCGACGGAAGGGCGCATCGTGAGCGGAATGGAGTCGGTAAAGCGGCTGGTGCGCGTCGACCAGAAGCCCATCGGACGGACGCCGCGCTCCAACATGGCTACCTACACCGGCCTGTTTGACCACGTGCGCAAGCTGTTTGCCGCCACGCCCGAAGCCCGCAAACGGCGCTACGACGCCGGCCGCTTTTCTTTCAACGTGGCCAAAGGACGCTGCGAAACCTGCCAGGGTGAAGGATTCGTGATGGTGGAGCTGTTGTTTCTGCCCAGCGTGTATTCGCCCTGCCCCACCTGCCACGGGGCCCGCTACAATGCCAAAACCCTGGAAATTACCTACCGCGGCAAGTCCGTGGCCGAAGTGCTGGGGCTGACGGTGGAAGATGCCTGGGCGTTTTTTGCCGAGGAGCCCGTAGTGCAGCGCGCCCTGACCGTGCTGCGGGAAGTAGGGCTGGGCTACCTGCGGCTGGGGCAGCCGGCCACCGAGCTTTCGGGCGGCGAAGCCCAGCGCATCAAGCTGGCTACGGAGCTGCAGCGGGCCCAGCGCGGCAACTCGCTTTACGTCCTCGATGAGCCTACTACCGGCCTGCACCCCTCCGACGTGGAAAAGCTGCTGATTCAGCTCGATGGCCTGGTGGAAGCCGGCAACACGGTGATTGTGGTGGAGCACGACATGCGCGTGGTAGCCGGGTCGGACTGGGTGCTGGACGTGGGGCCGGGGGCGGGGGAGGAAGGCGGCCGGGTAGTAGTAGCCGGTTCGCCGGCCGAAGTAGCCCAGGCCCCCCACAGCCGGACGGCGCCGTACCTGGCCTGCTTCCTGAACCCCGCGGGGAAGCGGTAGCCGACAGCCGGCGCGGGCTGGTAGGTGGGGTAGGGGCCGGGTGAGCTTACCGGATATTTGGGCGCAGCCAGCTCATGGCCTGCCCTTCATCCTCAAACAAGCCAATATCGTAGGGGCGTGCCGGATCGGTGCTGTAGGCGACATACTTTTTCTGCTCGGGGTCCACGCGGTAAGACTCCGTCAGCGCGGGTGAGCTGAGCACGGCCATGCGCAGCCGCCGGGGCGCCAGCCGGGCCACTACCTCCGGGTAAAAATGGGTGCTTACCCAGGCACTAAGCTCGACCGGCGTCTTTTGCCGCCGCCGCACATCCAGCAGCCAGTCGCTGATGCCTGACGCCTCGGCGGCCTCCAGCATGCGAGCATAGTCGGCTTGCACTACTTCCTATCACGGTATGCGTATGCCACCGTACGACCATCACGTTCAGGTCGGAGCGAAAGAAAATGGTGCGGGACGCAAGTTCAAGAGGAGAGTACATAAGCTCAAAGGTAAGGTGCCCGCTGCTCAGCGACTGATGGCGGCACATAGCCTTTAACCTCGTTTGTTCCCGGGAAGTTGGTAGGGCGGCGTAATACTCCCGCCTTGTTACCCATAGGGGTGCTGGTTTCGCGGGCTTGCACGCAGCAGGGCGGCCAGGGGCCTCTACTACTCCTGTCGGGCTCCTGAAACCGTTGCCCCAAGGACTAAGTGAGCCAAACGCAAATCAGCCACTTGCCTGCGAAGGCAAGTGGCTGATAATGAATGAGCGAGAAACGAGGCTCGAACTCGCGACCCTCAGCTTGGGAAGCTGATGCTCTACCAACTGAGCTACTCTCGCTGAAAAACTTGGTACCCCAAAAGTACGCACGCAAAATCAATTTACAATCACAGCCGTACGCGGAGAGCTACCAATTCCTCCGCCATGAAACTCCTTATCTTCGGTGCCTCCGGCGCTACCGGCCGCCAGCTGGTTCAGCAGGCTCTCGACCAGCAGTTTAGCGTGACGGCTTTCGTGCGCAGCCCGGCCAGGTTCACGCTGAGCCATCCTAACCTGCGCGTGGTGCAGGGCGACATCCTGCAGCCCGAAACCGTGGAAGCGGCCGTGCCGGGGCACGATGCGGTGCTTTCGGCGCTGGGGGTAAGCCAGAACCGGGTAGGCGACACGACACTGTCGGACGGCACGCAGACCATTCTGGAGGCTATGTGGCGCCACGGCGTCCGGCGCTTTATTGCCGAGACGTCGTTGGGCGTGGGCAGCAGCCGGGGTGAGGAAGGATTTGTGTTCCGGCGCGTGATCCGGCCTTTGTTTCTCAAACACGTCTTCGCCGACAAGGAACGGCAGGAAGCCCTGGTCCAGGCTTCCCCGCTCGACTGGGTCATCGTGCGGCCCGCCGGCCTGACCAACGGCCCCCGCACCGGAGACTATAAAGTGGCCCTAAGCTTTGCCAATACCCGCATCAGGGGCCGCATTTCCCGCGCCGACGTGGCCGACTTCATGCTCAAGCAGGTGGCCACCGCTGCCTTCGTGGGCCGGGCCGTAGGAATTTCCTACTAAGTTTGCTGCTCAACTCCCTCCGCTATGGCAACTCCCCACCCCGACCGTACCCGTGGCATCATCTACCTGCTTGCCGGCGCGCTGCTGCTCGTAGTGCAGGCCATCCGCTTCCCGCAGTTCTATGCCGACTGGGCGGCCAACAGCCTGGATACCACCCGGCTGGTCATCAGCCTGATTGGCATTGTGGTGGCCATGTACATGCTGCGCACGGGCTGGCGGCTGCGGCGCAACAGCCGGCAGAACGACGTTATTGACTAACCAGCCCGGCCCTCACCGTTTCGTATGCCCCGTCAGCTCCACCCCGTATCCCAGAAGCTAGTTGGCTGGTTGTTTCTGCTGGCGGGGGTGCTGCTGCTGCTGGGCCTGGCGCTGCAGCTCGTAGTGCGCTACTACCGCCTGCGCCAGACCGGCACTATGGGCCTGGACGGCCAGGAGTGGGCGCTGGGGCTGGCCATGCTGGCCGCCGGCGTGCTGATGGTGCGCGTGGGCTGGCGCATGCGCGCCAGCGTCGGGTAGCGGGCCGGGGCGGCTCATTCTTCTTCGCTCAACCGCCGGCCGCGCCTGCCAAGGGCCGCCGGGTTACTTTTGCCCCATGACTTCTCCTCTCCGCATCACCGTAGCCAGGCGCAGCGCGCCGGTGGCCGCTCAGCTGGCCGAACTGGGTCGGCAGACTTTCCACGAAACGTTTGCCGCCACCAACACCGCCGAAGACATGGCCGCCTTTCTGGCCGAGAATTTCAGCGCCGACAAGCAGCTGGCCGAGCTGCAGGACCCGCAAACGGTGTTTCTGCTGGGCCAGATGGTGCAGGACGTCGTCGGCTACGCCAAGCTGCGGACCGGCTCCGGGCTGGGCTTGGAGCCCGGCAAGCCCGCCGACGGCCGCCTGGAAATTGAGCGGCTCTACGTACGTGAGGACTGGATCGGGACCGGCCTCGGCGCTTCGCTGATGCGCCGCGCCATTGAGGAAGCCCGCGCCCAAAGCTGCCGCACGGTGGTGCTGGGCGTGTGGGAGCAGAACGAGCGGGCCATTGCTTTCTACCAGCGCTTCGGCTTCCGGCAAATCGGTACCCACGAGTTTCGAGTGGGCACCGACGTCCAGACCGACCTGATTCTGCGCAAGGGCCTCTGAGGCGCCCACGGGCGGCCGGCAGCGCCCAAAGCCGCCCCTGACCAGCGCCTCCGCACTTCCCGCTTACCTTTGGCGCCTGTTCCACCAATCCTGACCCTGTGAGCAACGGCCGGTTTGTATTTCCTTCCTGGTGCTGCCGCGCCACCGGCTGGCTGGCCGGGCTAGCGGGGCTGGCCCTGCTGGGCAGCTGCTCCCCCGACGGCGGAACCAGGGCGCTGCCTCCGCCCACCGGGCATTTTGAGGGCCGCATCAGCTTTCAGGGGGCTGACCTGCGCACCACCCTGGACTTGCGGGAAGTGAAGCCCGGCCAGCTCGAAGGCGACTTTCGGCTGGCGGACCTGCCCGGGCTGGGCTTTCCGGCCGAAAACCTGCAGTTCAAGTCGCCCCAGCTGCATTTTGAGCGCCGGCCCAACGCCGGGCCGGGCAATATGGTCGTGGATGCCATTCGGGAAGGCGACTTTCTGCGGGGCCTGTTTACCACCGACAGCGTGAAGGCCGACCTGCTGCTGGTACGCCGCGGCAAGCCCGAGCCCCGGCCGTACCGGGAAGTGCCCCTGCGCTTTCGCAGCGGCACCCTCATGCTTACGGGTACCCTGCTCGTGCCCGATGATACGCTGCGCCGCCACCCGGCCGTGGTGCTGCTGGCCGACACCCGCACCCCGCACCAGCGCGACCTACGCGCCTACGCCGACCTGCTCGTCCGTCACGGCTTCGTAGCCCTGGTATACGACCGGCGCGACGCAAAACAGACCCGCCGCCAGCCGGGCCCCCACAGCGTGCAGGACCTGGCCGACGATGCCCTGGCCGCGGTGCGGGCCACGCGGCAAAGCCCGGCCGTCGACTCGCTGCACGTGGGGCTGTGGGGCCTTGGGCAGGGGGGGCACGTTGCGGCCCTGACGGCGGCCACCGCAAAAAAGGCCGTGGCTTTTGTCGTGGCCGTTTCCGGCCCGGGCGTGCCGCTGGCTACGGTGGCCCGCTTTCAGAGCACGGCGCTGCTGCGCCGCCGCAACGTGGCCCCCACCGACATTCAGAAGGCAGAGCAAGCCTTCGGCCAGCTGGAGCGCTACGTCCGCCGCAATGGGCAGGACGATACGACCAGGCTCCACGACCTGCTGCAGCAGGTGGGGCAGCAGCCCTGGGCGCAGTATACCACCCTGCCCCGCCGCGTGCCCACGGCGCAGGAGCTGCAAAGCCAGCCGCGCTGGCGCGGCCTGCTGCCGGACCCGCGCACCGCCTGGCAGCAGGTGCGGGTGCCGGTGCTGCTGCTCTACGGCGCCGCCGACGACCAGCTCGATGCCCGCGAAAGTGCCCGGCGGCTGCGGGGCGTAGTGGGCTACCGCCGGGGCTCCGCGGTGCGGGTGTATGCCAATGCCAACCACGAAATTATGCTGCCCGCCGGCGTGCGGCCCGACACCGACGGCAAGTGGGACTGGCCCCGGCCGTCGCCCGGCTACGTCGAGGATATGCTGGCCTGGATGCAGCAGGCCGCCCGGTAGCGGGGTAGCGGGCAGCGCATCCGCTACAGACCGGCATGCCGGGCGAAGTCGGGGACTCCGGCGTGGCTTCTCTGGAGTGGTGTTGCCGCACTCCGACAGGCGGACGCCAGACGAAGCAGAAGGTGGTATCGGGCACTACGCACCAACTCACCACGCAAAGGTTAATCCGGGCACCAGTAGTCGGGTGGCGGTGTGCGGGCCCTGCCGCCCCGACCATCCAGCCACGGCCGCCCGGCCCAGCAGGGGGGGGGGCGCAATTTCGGCTGGCGCAAGTATATTTGCTCCCCCTCCACTTGCTCCCCCCCCTGCCCATGCGCCTGCCCCGCCCCGGTCCCCTCCCGGCCCTGCGCCGTTACCTGGCCCTCACCCAAGCCGCCGCCGCCGCCCTGCTCGGCACCACCCGCTCCCGGCTGGCCCAGGCCGAGGCGGGCACGCGGCCCCTGCCGGCCCCCGCGCAGGCCGCCCTCACAGCCCTGCTGGCGGCCCTGCCGGCCCCTACCCGGCGGGCCCTGGCCACGGCCCCCGGCCATGCCGCCCCCCCGCCGGCCCCACCCGGCCCGCCCCAGCCCGCGCCCCACGCCCCGGCCCTGGTCCCGCGCCGCCATGAAGCCACCCGGGCCCTGCGCCGCGCCGAAGTCGCGCTGGCCGCGGCCGAGGCCCAGGCGGCGGCCGGCACCGCCCGTCTGGCCCTGCTGGCCGCCCGCGCCGCGCCGCCGGCCCTGGCCGCCGACCCGCGCTTTGCCCTCGAAGCCGGCCACTGGACCGGCCCGCTGGCCCAGGCCGACCGGCTCCTGCTGCAAGCTGCCTGCGCCGGCCTGCGGGCCGAGCTGGCCGTGCTGGCCGGCTGAGCGCCCGGGCCGGCCCGGGCAGTGCGGGCGGGTATAAAACGGGTATGGGGCAGCTATAGGGTAGCTATAGGCCAGGTATACAATTAACCCGACTGCCAGCGTTAGGGCAGCAGCCTGCCGCTCCTGGCGGGCCGGGCACCTCCGGGTTGGTGGTGCTGGCTCCCACCTTTTTTCCCCCCCCCCCTCTTTTTTTATGAACGTTCCCACGTTTGATTTCACGGGGCTCGACAGCCGCGCCACCTGCGACGAAGCCCTGGTGCCGGCCCGCACCCTGCGGGCCGACCTCGAAAACCGCGACGTAAACATCGGCTACCGCGGCGACAAGGCCGAAGCCCGGGCGGGCAATGCCAAAAACGACCTCATCGGCGTGCAGAGCCGTCTGGATGGGGTGAACGACCAGCTGGCCGACCTGCCCGCCGGCCCCTCGCGCCGCCGCCAGGAGCTGGAGGCCGAACAGGCCCGGCTGGTGGCCCGGCAGAAAGAGCTGGCCCTGCGCGGGGCCTCCGGCGCGGCCCAGGCCCTGACCCAGCTTGCCGACGTGCGCACCGATGCCGAGCTGGAAATGGTGGTGGCCTTCGTGACGCAGCTCGAAGCCTACCGCGCCACGCTGCCCGCCTAGGCTGTGCCCCGCCGTGCGGTAGCGGGCGGCGGCCGCCCGAAACAGCTTTTCGTCCGCGCAAAGAGGCCCCGCCGGCAATCTGCCGGCGGGGCCTCTTTTTCTTGGAAGCCGTGTGCCCGGTAGCATTCATGTGCTCCGGTCCGCCGGCTTTTTCCGCCGTCGGACCGGTCTTCGTCAGGGGTAAGGTTCGGTGCCGACATCGTGAACGGTGGGCCCACTGGTCAGGCGGCAAAAAAGCCGTCCGACCAGTGGGCCCACCGTTCACGAAACCACCATAGTAAAACGATGCGCGGGTAGCGACCCTCTCCCTCTCCCGCGCCGGGGTAGCCGCCCGCGAGGCCGCGCCGCCCGTCTGGCCCTTGTTGCCGGGGTGGGCCATTCCCTGTTTGCGGGCGTAGCCCCCGCCTCGTAGCCTGGCCTCGCGGGACCAGGGAAGCTGCGTATCTTACCAGTGCGTTTCCCGACATATCCTCCTCTTGCCATGAGTACAACTCTACGCGCCCGCGCCCGCGCCCTGGCCGCGGCGGCGGCGCTGGTCCTGGCGGCCGCCGGCTCCCTGGCCGCCCAAACGCTGTCGGTGCCCCCTAAGCGCGAGCTGCGGGCGGCCTGGGTGGCCCACGTCTACAACCTCGACTGGCCCACCGCCCGCACCCGCACGCCCGCCCAGCAGCGTCAGGAGTTCACCGCCCTGCTCGACCGCCACCGGCAGAACGGCCTCAACGCCGTAGTGGTCCAGATCCGCGCCTCCGCCGATGCCCTGTACCCGAGCACGCTGGAGCCCTGGAGCGAGTGGCTGACCGGCACCCAGGGCCTGGCGCCCAGCCCCCTGTACGACCCGCTGGCTTTTATGGTGCGCGAAACCCACCGCCGCCAGATGGAGTTTCACGCCTGGATGAACCCCTACCGGGCCCTGGTAAACGCCAGCACGGCCAGCGTAGCACCCACCCACGTGACGCGCCTGCACCCCGACTGGGTGCTGCCCTACGGTACGCTGCGCGTGCTCGACCCCGGCCTGCCCGCCGTGCGCCGCTACCTGGTGCGCGTGGTGATGGATGTGGTGCGCCGCTACGACGTGGACGCCATTCACTTCGACGACTACTTCTACCCCGCCCCGCAGCCCGGCGTTTCCTTCGGCGACGATGCCTCGTTTGCCGCCGACCCGCGGGGCTTCACGGTGAAGGCCGACTGGCGCCGTAACAACGTGGATCTGTTCGTGAAGATGGTGTCGGATAGCATCCGGGCCGCCCGGCCGCGGGTGAAGTTTGGCATCTCGCCGCCCGGGGTGTGGCGCAACGGCACCGCCGTGGGCGGCACCGCCACCACGGCCTTCGCCTCCTACACCGACATCTTCGCCGACTCGCGCAAGTGGCTGCGCCGCGGCTGGGTCGATTACCTGGCCCCGCAGGTGTACTTCGCCATCGGACAGACCGCGGCCAACTACGCCCTCATCGTGCCCTGGTGGAGCCAGCAGGTGAACCCCGACACCGTTCGCCACGTGTACGTGGGCCAGGCCGCGTACCGCGTCAGCCCCACGTCGGCCGAGCCCGGCTTCCGCTCGCCCGGCCAGCTGCCGGCCCAGCTTCGGCTGGCCCGCCAGCAGGCCAATATGCCGGGCAGCATCTACTACAACTCGACCCCGCTGCTGGCCAACCCCCTGGGCTTCGCCGATTCGCTGCGCGGCAACTTCTACCGCTATCCGGCCCTGCTGCCGCCCATGCCCTGGAAAGACAACGTGCCGCCCGCCGCGCCCGCCGCCGCCAGCGTAGGCCCCGCCCCGGGCGGGCAGGTGGTGCTGCGCTGGCAGCCCGGCCTGCCCGCCGCCGATGGCGAAGTGGCCCGCTGGTACGTGGTGTACCGCCTGCCGGCGCACCCGGGCCCCGTCACGGCGGCCGACCTGGCCAACCCCGCCAACATCCGGGCCGTGACCGACTCTACCGCCTACCAGGAGCCCGCGCCGGCCGGGGCCGTCCTGTATGCCCTCACGGCCCTCGACGGCCTGCACAACGAAAGTGGCCCCGCCCCGCTCGCCATCCTGCTGGCCACGGCCGGGGCACTCAACGCGGCCTGGTTTGAGCCGGCCGTGCCCAACCCCTTCACTGCCGGGGCCCGCCTCGCCTTCACCCTGCCCGCCGCTGGGCCCGCCGATTTGCGGGCGTTTGACCTGGCCGGGCGCGAGGTAGCCGTGCTGGCCGCGGGTACGCTCGGTGCCGGCCGCCACGAAGTAACCCTTCAGGCCGCCAGCTGGCCCGCGGGCGTGTACGTGCTGGTACTGCGCACCGCCGCCGGGGTGGCGCGGCAGAAGGTGCTGCGGGTGCCGTAAGGGCGCTTCGGCACCCGGGCGGGGGCCGGGCCAAAGCCGGGCCGCGCGTTCGACGCTGCCAGGGGCACCCGCGTAGTGGCCCTCCCTGGATAGGGCCGCCTGCCTGCGCTTTCTTCGCCCCTCCAGGCTCACAGCGCCCGTGCCGGGCGGCCCATGCCTGTAAGGCGGTTTAGGAAGTCGATTTCGTGTCATGCTTCGGCAAGCGGACGCCAGATCAAGCATGACTGTCTGACGTGTTCCGAACGACTTCCTAAACCGCCTTCTATGCCCCGGCCGACGGCGCGGCTCCGGAGACGGATGAAATAGCGCGTCAACACGCCACAGGGTGTCTGATTTTCGGGGAGGGGCTGGAAGTGCCACGCACCACGCCGCTGTCCTCGTCTGGTCACCTCGCCGGCCACTTCCAGCCGCCGACACGCTGGCCCCCAAAGCGGCCGCCGGCCCGGTGGCCGCCCGGCCCTAACCCAACCTCAGAACAGCAGCAGCCCCTTTTCGCGCAGCTGCAGCCAGGTGGGCGAAAGCAGGAACTGCTCGAAGGAGCTGCCCGCGGCGGCGGGGAAGGTGGCGGCCACCTCTTTCAGCAGGAGCTTGGTTTCGTAGTCCGTGGTCAGGCGGGTGAGCAGCTCGTGGAGCCACTGGCCGAGGGCCGGGGTGGTTTTCAGCTCGAAGTCCTCGGCCTGCTCGTAGAAGGTGAGGGTAGCGCGGGCGTCGGGCCGGGCATCGGGGGCCGACAGCTCGGGGGCGTTGCCCAGCCAGAACAGGCGCAGGTTCTGCTTAGCGAAATCGGGCTTCGGGGCTTCCTGCAGGGCTTTCTGCACCAGCTGCCGGGGCACGGTGGGCTTGGGCACGCGCAGGCCGTCGAACCAGAACTGCAGCGGCTCGTGCAGGGCCACGCCGTGCATGTAGTTGTAGAGGGCTTTGGCCAGGCCGGGGCCGAACTGCTCGTGGTCGGCGCCGGTGGGGTCGTCGTGCCAGAGGTCGTTCCAGGCAAAGTCGCCGGGCTCGGGACCAATGGCGGCCACCTTATACTTCGCCGGATTCTTGCCCACCGGCGAGTGGGCCGTCATCGAGAAGCGGTGCCAGTAGCCGCTCTGCACGATGCCCGCCCCGAACAGCTGCCGCACCACTTCCAGCGAGTCCACGGTTTCCTGGGCCGTTTCGGTGGGAAAGCCATACATCAGGTAAGCGTGCACCATGATGCCGGCCTGGGTGAAGCCATCGGTCACGCGGGCCACCTGGGCAATGGTGACGCCCTTTTCCATCAGGGCCAGCAGGCGGTCGGAGGCCACTTCCAGGCCACCGCTCACGGCAATGCAGCCCGCAGCAGCCAGCAGGCGGCACAGGTCGGGGGTGAAGGTTTTCTCGAAGCGGATGTTGCCCCACCAGGTAATGTTCACCCGGCGGCGCAGCAGCTCCACGGCCAGGTCGCGCAGGGCCAGGGGCGGGGCGGCCTCGTCCACGAAGTGAAACCCGGTCTGCCCGGTCTGCCGCACAATCTGCTCAATCCGGTCGACGAGCAGCGTGGCGGGGGCCGTTTCGTAGCGGCCGATGTAGTCCAGCGTCACGTCGCAGAAGGAGCAGCGCTTCCAGTAGCAGCCGTGGGCAATGGTGAGCTTGTTCCAGCGCCCGTCGCTCCAGAGCCGGTGCATCGGGTTGAGCACCTCAATCACCGACAGGTACTCGCTCAGCGGCAAATCGGCGTAATCCGGGGTCCCGACTTCCGGGTGCGGAATGTCGGGATAAGGGTGGTTGACGTACTCGACCTGCCCGGCTGCATTGCGCAAAAAGGTGCGTTGGAAGGGAGCTGCAGGCTGCAAGCCGCAAGCCGCAAGCTCTTCTGCTCCCTGCTTGGAGCTTGGAGCTTGCAGCTTAGAGCTCAAGTACTCCAACAGCCGCAGCCACGGCCCTTCGCCGTCGTCGAGGGTCAGGTAATCGACGTAGTCGAAAAAGCGCGGCTCTTTTATCTGGCGCAGCTCGGTGTTGGGGTAGCCGCCGCCCATCAGGATTTTCACCGTCGGCCGCTGCTCTTTGATACGGGCGGCCAGCCGCAGGGCCCCGTAGAGGTTGCCGGGGAAGGGCACGGTGAAGCCCACCACGTCGGGCTGCACCCGCGCTACCAGCTCGTCGGCCAGCTCCAGCAGCATGCGGTCCACCAGGTTGGGCGCGGCGTGCAGGGCCTCATGCAGGGCGTCGAAGGAGGTAGCCGACATGGCCAGCTTTTCGGCGTAGCGGGAGAAGCCGAACTGCGGCCCCACGGTTTCCTTGATCAGGTCGGCCAGGTCTTCGAGATAGAGCGTGGCCAGGTGGCGGGCCTGATCGGTGAGGCCCATGGTGCCGAAGGCGCTTTCCAGGTCGGCCACGTTGTCGAAGCGGCCGGCTTCGGGCAAAAACCGGCTGTGGCAGATGCGCGGGGCCAGCGTGGTGTCCTTGTTCTGCAGAAAGCGGATAACCGGCCCGATGGTGCTCCGGTAGCTGCGCTGCAGGCGCACCATGCGGCGGGCGTTGTCGGACAAGGCAAAGCTGCCGGCCTCAATTTCGGCGAAAACCCGGCCCAGCCCTTCCGCCGAAAACAGCTTCAGCACCAGCTCCAGGCCCAGGTCGGCCTGGGTGGCCGCGTAGCCCCGCCCGCCCAGAAACCCCTTGATGTAGGCCGTAGCCGGGTAGGGCGTGTTGAGCTGGGTCAGCGGCGGGGTCAGGAGCAGGATGCGGGGGGAAGCGGACACGGGAGTAGGAACTGCCGAAAGGCGACAAAGGTGCCCGCAAAGGTACGGCGCCAGCGCCCAGTGTTGCTCTGCCCATCCGGGGCTATCCGGCCGCCCTGACTACCACCAGTATTGCTTTGGGCGAAGCTGGCCGTAAAAAGCCCGTCGGGATGCTGCCGGAAACGCTCCTGGCAACACCCCGACGGGCTTTTTACGTGGCTGATGCTGGCCGGGTAGCTTACGCCAGATCGTCCAGCGCCAGGCGCTTGGGCATCAGGTCGCGGCGGAATTCACTGACCGAGCGGCCGGTAACCTGGCGGAACTGGTTGCTCAGGTGCTGGCCGCTGCTGTAGCGCATCTGGTCGGCAATTTCGCCCAGAGTCATTTCGCCGTAGCTCAGCATTTCCTTGACCCGCTCAATCTTGAGGCGAATCAGATATTTCTCGATGGTCAGGTTGGCAGTGCGCGAAAATACCTTGCTCAGGTGGGAGTAGGTAGCAGCAAACCGGTCTGTTAGGAAGGCCGAGGTGGTCAGGGGCATGCGGGCCGTGCGCAGGTGCTCGAGGTACTCGCCCAGGGCGCCTTTGATTTGCTCCGTGAGCTGCTCGGCACGGCCCATCAGTACGTCAAAACCGGCTTCCTGCAGCATCGGCGCTACCGCGGCCGGGTCGGCCGGGGTGGCGTGGTCGAGCTGCGCCTGGCCCAGCGTGACTTCCGTTGGCCGATACCCCGCTTGCTCAAGAAGGCCGCGCACGGCTTCGATGCAACGGGGGCAAACCATGTTTTTGATGTGCAGGAGCGTAGTTTTCACGGGCGTTTTGAAGATGAGTCCAGCCGGGCGCCGGGGCGCGCGGGCTTCCGATGAGAAGAAGTGACAGTGGCAGAGACTGAACGGGGAATTCGCCGCGCGGGTTCCAGCGGCGTTTCAGCCCATGCTTTCCCAAACCAATTGGCCGCCGCCCAGTTCACAAACGGCACGACGCCCAGGAACATAACGGCTAACAGCCAGAATAATACGAAAAAAGCGCCAAAAAGTCGGCTGAAAAAATGGTCGGAGAAGCCGAACAGATAGGCCACCAGCCCCAAAGCCAGCCCCAGGCTCACGGCTGCCAGAATCCCGGTTCGGCGTAACCAGGGAGAATTTTTAAAGTGCAGGGAGCGGGAAGCATTCATAGACACAAACAGAGCAACAAATATATTGGGTTGTAAGATTTTTTCTACGGTTTTCCGGCTTCCGCCCCGCCGCCCGGTCCTGCTCCTCCGACACCCAGCGGCCAGGAGGCCAGAACCGCTGCTGCCGCTCGGCAGTTGTTGCGTTACTACCCGGCCCGCGCCGCTCAGGCCACCCGGCAAAAACCACGACGCGCCGTCGCCGTACCATACCCCGTACTCTCTTCGCTCTTTTTCGTTTCAGCCCCTAATCATGAAAACTATTTTCTTCCGTCCCCGGCTGGTGCTGGCCTTCGTGCTGGCTACTGCGTCTCTTTCGGCCTGCAACACCGGCACCAGCGCCGGCGACACCAACGTGGAGCGCGACTCCGACAAGACCAAAGACCCCGACTCCGGCCAGCGCGCCACCTCCAACACGACCGGCAGCGCCGGCGACACGGCCCACGTTACTACCGGCCAGGAGCTCTACGACCACGCCGGTGATGCCAAAGACCGGAACAACGACGGCCTCGAGGATAAGTAAGGCGTAAGGTTCCGGCCGTAAAAAAGGCCTTCTGCTCACGAGCAGAAGGCCTTTTTTATCGGTATTTTAGGAGGTAGAGTTGTTCCCAAATAGTATTTTTGGGCATGCTAGATGTGAATACGATTACAGACGACCGCCAAATGCGGGCGTTGACGGGCTTGGATTTGGAAGCGTTTT